>JAZOMJ010000122.1:0-14356 GCA_045653865.1 Eubacteriales bacterium | reverse complement strand
CAATCTTATCTCTGTTTGCCTCTATGATGGGATGCTCGGGTGCGATAACCATAAAGGTTACGCCAAAGAGCGTATCGGGGCGGGTTGTATAGATGCGGAGCTTTTCGTCGATCTCCTTAAGGGAGAAGTTAACGAATGCGCCCGTGGATTTACCAATCCAGTTGACCTGCTGCTGCTTAACGTTGGGAAGATAGTCTACCTCCTCAAGTCCTTGCAAAAGCTTGTCTGCATACTCGGTGATGCGCAAATACCAAACGGTTTTGGATTTTTGCACGATGGCACTGTGACAAATATCGCACTCGCCGCCTTGGGAATCCTCGTTGGAGAGAACAACCTTGCAGCTGGGGCAATAGTTAACCAATGCGTTGTCACGGAAAACGAGTCCCTTTTCGAACATTTTCAGGAAGATCCATTGTGTCCAACGGTAGTAATCTTCTTCGGTAGTATCAACTACGCGAGACCAATCGAAAGAGAAACCAACTCTTTTGAGCTGGGATGTAAACTTTTCGATGTTGCGGTCGGTAACGATACGGGGATGGAGATTATCCTTGATAGCGGTGTTCTCGGTGGGCAGACCGTATGCATCAAAACCAATTGGGAACAATACGTTATATCCCTGCATTCTTCTCTTACGGGAAACAACCTCAAGGCCGGAATATGCCTTGATGTGACCTACGTGCATACCGTGTCCGCTGGGATACGGAAACTCGACAAGGTTATAGTATTTGGGTTTGGAGCTATTGTCTTGCGCTTCGAATGCGTGCTCCTCTTCCCACTTCTTTTGCCATTTGGGTTCAATTTGTTTAAAATCGTATTTCATTGTTATTCCTCCTTGTCGGACGCGGCTGCTGCCTCGTCAATGCTGACAAAATGTATTTCCTCGGCATCGCCGTAAAGTTTTTCAAGTTGATAAAAATCGCGCAGCTCGCGGCTGAAAATGTGTACCATTACGTGACCGTAGTCGATAACTACCCAGCCGTCGCTATCTCTGCCCTCATAGTGAATGGGGTCGATACCGCAAAGGGAGAGTTTATATTCCACCTCGCCGCCAAGAGATTTAACGTGTGTGGTGGAGTTACCTGTGGCAATGACGAAATAGTCGGTGATGACGGTTTGGTCATTGACGCGCAAAACCTTGAGTTTGAACGCTTTTTTGGAATCTAAAACGTCAAAAATCGCGTGTGCCATCTCTTCGGATGTGGAGTTGGCATTGATCGCGGGGATTTTTTCTTGCATTGTTTGATCCATTGTTTTGTATATTTCCTTTCAATCGGGATTGAAGACAAGCGGAAGCGCTTCCTCCGTTGCCGTATAGACTTTGTGAAATTGCGGATTTTGCTCACGGTCGAAAAGTCCGTCAGCATCAAAATCCTCGGGATGGATGGGGTGTGCGGGATAGGTCAATTCGTTGATCTGTCGGCACGCGCCATTGCGGTTGAGAACGTAATACCACGCACCGCTCTGCCCCTTTACCGCCTGCCCTGCCAAGGTTTGCATGGGCACCGCTTCGGGGTCACACGCACGCAACACATTGCCCAAGCGTACGGCGTCTCCTATGCCAATGTCGGTTTGCAATCCCGTAAGGGATGCCGCCGCCAAACGAAGATAATCTGTGGCGTTCAGTTCTCGGCACCGGTTGGCAAAGGCACGCAAAAAGAGCTTTTGCGCATCGAGTCTGCCAAGGTCGGCATTGACGTATCCTGCGCGATAGCGCACAAAGTGCTCTGCCGCTTGACCATTGAGGTGTTGTTTGCCGCTAGGGAGCGAAATGTGCAAATCTTGCGCGGGATCGTGATATTCCATTTTTTGCGGCACGTCAACATCTACACCGCCAACCGCATCGACAATTTTGCAAAAGAGGTCAAGCTTGACCACGGCAAAATAGTGAATGGGGACACCGAGGGCTGATGCGAAAAAGTCTTTGATGCCACTCTCGCCAAAGGTTGCGAGCACTCCGTTGATTTTTTTGTAGTCCTTTTGGGTGTATTCGGCATAGGTATCGCGTGGAATTTGCAGGATGGTGGTTTGCTTTTCTTCCTCGTTGACAGTAACAAGCAGAATGCTATCGGCAAGACCCGATGCACGGTCGCACCCCAAAAGCAGAATGCGTGTAACGGGGTCTTTTGGAAAAACACCCGTTGGTTCTGCTTTGGTAGATTCTTTGTTGCATGCCACCAAAACGGTGGCACATAACAAAAGCACAACCAATAAACTGCAAATGCGAATATAGTTTCTCATCTTTACACCTCACTATGGAATATGTAAGACGAGAGTGATTTTCGTTTTTATTTTGCATCCTTTGCCGCTTCGAGCAAGAGATCGTTGCGCGCACGAATGGTATCTTCATCGATGGGTGCACCGTCGACAAGCAGATCCTTGAGTGTGTGCTCATAGGAAAGCAGAAGCGTAGCACGCAAATGGCGCTCGCGCTCTTCCCTTGTCATCAGTTCGGGCTCTGCGCCAAAAAAGTAACGGCGCAACAGCACGCAGGATGGAAAGGTGCGAGACTCGTCGATGTAATCGGCAAGATACAAGAGTTTTTCGGTCAGCGTCATATCCGCGTGCCCCGTGGTATGCCAACGCACCGCATCAACGATGATGGGGTCGGCAAACGCGGGATAATCGCGCACAATGCGCGCCGCCGCGGTTTTGGCGTGATAGGTTTTGGGAGAGAGACGTTGTGCTTCATCTGTGGGAATGTCATACGCTTCGCACAGCGCTTCCTGCGCCTCTGTTGTCAGCTCTTTGGTTAGGTCATGTAGCAATGCTGCCGCACGCAACTGCAGGGTGTATTCGGGACAATAAAGCGCACAAAGACGCACAATCATTTCTTCCACCGCCGCTGTGTGCACAAAGCGTTTGGGCGACATACTGCCCTTGACTTCCCCTCTCAAAGTGTCAAGCATTTTTTCGGTGATCTTTATCATTATTTACTACCTCTTTGCTTTTCACTCATATAAATGGTTGTCACGAATGTATTTTTCTACCGATGCGGGAACGAGGTGCGAAATGCTCTCGCCGTTTTGCAAACGCTCGCGCACAAGGTTGGATGACAACTCAATCGGCTCGGTAACAATGCGACGCACAACCTTGCCATACTTTTGGTTGTATTCGGCAATTTTTTGCACAATCATTTGGTCGAGAAGCGCATCCTTTTCGCGACGAATGTAGGTAGGATAGCACAATTTGAAGATTTCCTCGGGCTCGCGCCAGTTGCCGAGTGTGAGCATCATATCGGTGCCGAGTAGAAGGAACAAGCGACGGTCCCCCCCTGCAATCTCGCGCAAGGTGTCCACTGTGTAACTGCGCCCGCCGCGACGGATTTCCACATCGCTGACGTATACGCCCTCAACATCCGAGAAAGCCAAGCGGCACATCTCCAGACGGTGGGCGGCATCTACGGGAACGTCCATTTCTTTATGCGGTGGTGTTGCTGTGGGAATGACATAGAGAAAATCCAACCACATTTGCTCCATAAAAGCTTTTGCGGCGGCTATATGCCCGTTGTGCGGTGGCGAAAAGGTGCCACCGTAAATACCGATGCGCATCATTTTGTGGGAAGAACGATAACGGGCTTCTTTTCGGAAGCGCGGTAAAGAACGATTTTGCGTCCAACAACGGCTACGGGCTCGGCACCGAGCTCTGCGGCAAGATTTTGCAGCAGATCGTATGCATCTTCTCCGCTATTCTCCAGCACGTGGAGTTTGATCAGCTCGCGTGCTTCGAGTGCATCGGAAACGGTTTTGAGAAGATTTTCGGTAATGCCACCTTTGCCGATTTGCATAATGGTGGGAATCGGATTGGCAAGACTGCGAAGGTATGCTCTTTGCTTAGAAGTGATCATAAAAATCCTTTCGACGGGTTACGTTCCAGCCGTGCTCGGAAAGTGCATCTACAATTTCCTCATCGATGGCGCAAACGAACCTGATAAACTGTTTTTGGTCAAGATAAATGTCAACAACGCCAACATCCTCGCCAAGGGCGATGGATGCGACATCTTTTTGGGAAAGTTCAAGTGCCGGCTTTTCCTTTTCGTCGGAAAGCAGAACCAAGTTTTTATCGGTTAAGAGGAAAAATCCCCCAACCATGCCCCGCTTTGCCAAAAAGCGTACGGGAGCATCTATCAGTACGGGACGCCCAAGCGACTCTTTGAACCTTTTGTAGGGCAAGAGCTTGATATACATAATGAGTGGGATAATCACCGATGCCAAGACAGCTACACCGGCTCCCGTAAGAACGGCATATCTCCAATCCAAATCGGTGAAGAATGCCATAATAGCACCCGCGATAACGCCCGTGCGAATAGCCGCAGAGCGCATACCGGGGGATGTGAAAAATTCGCTGAATTTCATATTTTGTAATTATAAATACTCTTTCAATTTTTTTGCGAATGCGCGCATTGCAATGCCACGGTGAGAAACGGTGTGCTTCTCTTCGGCACTGACCTCGGCAAATGTTTTGCCGAATTGCGGGAAGTAGAACAAGGGATCGTAGCCAAAGCCGCCCGTGCCGTGATACTCACGCAAAAGGATGCCACGGGACTCTCCGCGCACCACAAACTCGCGACCATCCGGAAAAACGCAAGCAACGGCACAAACGTATGCCCCACCGCGCTCCTCGTCGGGGATATTGCGAAGATTGTAAAGCAAGCATTGGTTGTTGCCCTCATCATCGTGGTCGCCTGCAAAATGACATTTCGCCGCATAACGCGCGCTATATACGCCCGGCTCTCCGCCAAGGGCATCGACTGTCAGTCCCGAATCATCGGCAACACCGATATATCCGCTACCTGCCGCGATGCGTGCCTTGATGAGTGCATTCTCCTCAAAGGCGGTGCCATCCTCTTCGATCTCTCCGGTAATTCCGACGTCATCGAGAGAAAGCACCTCTACCTCTGAAAGAAGCTCTGCCAAAAGCTGGCGCAATTCTTCTATTTTCTTTTTGTTGCGAGATGCAAGAACGATTTTCACAACAGTTCTCCTTACTCGAACAAAGCTTTTACAAACTCGGCTTGGTCGAACTCTTGCATATCGTCGAGTTTTTCGCCAACACCGATGAACTTAACGGGAATGTTGAGCTCGCGACGGATGGAGATAACAATGCCACCCTTTGCGGTGCCATCGAGCTTATTGAGAATAAGACCCGTGAGTGCCGCAGCGTTCTTGAACTCTTTTGCTTGCAGAATTGCGTTTTGACCGGTGGTAGCATCCAGTACCAACAGATTTTCGCGAGAGGCACCGGGAAGTTCGCGATCGATAACACGATTGATTTTGGCAAGCTCATTCATCAAGTTGGTTTTGTTGTGCAAACGTCCTGCAGTATCGATGATGAGAACGTCAGCCTTTTTATTTTTTGCCACGTGGGAAGCATCAAATACAACAGCCGCAGGGTCACTGCCCTCGCTTTGCTTTACGAGTTCAACCTTGGCACGGTCGCACCATACCGCCAACTGATCGATTGCTGCTGCGCGGAAAGTATCTGCCGCGGCAACGATAACCTTTTTGCCCTCTTTGCGGAGTCTGTTTGCAATTTTACCGATGGATGTGGTTTTACCAACACCGTTGACACCGATAACAAGGATGACAGAGGGAGACGTTTCAAGTTTGAGATCCTCACCGGCACCGATCATGCCCTCAAGAATGTTATGCAGAGTTGCGGTAACCTGTTCTTTCTCCTTGAGGCGTCCGTCTTTGATCTGCTCGCGGAGCTCATCGATGATGTCCTCTGCCGCGTTCACACCGACGTCGGCGCAAATGAGGATTTCCTCGAGTTCTTCGAGAAGGTCTTCATCAACCTTGACAAAGTTCTTGAGCAGGTCGTCTATTTGTCCAAATAATGCGTTTTTGGTTTTGGTGAGCCCCTCGCGGACACGACACGAGAAGGATTTTTTCTGCTTTTTGCGTGTTTCCTCGGTCATAACCTCGGGCTCTTCTTCTGCAGCTTTGGCTTCTGCTTCGGCTTTTGCCTTAGCTTCTGCTTCGGCTTTTGCCTTTGCTTCTGCCTCTGCTTTTGCCTTGGCTTCTGCTTCGGCTTTTGCCTTGGCTTCTGCCTCGGCTTTTTCGGCTTCTATTTTACGGAGTTCCTCTTGGGCTTGTTGTTCCTGTTCGCGTTTTTTTCTGCCAAAGAGCTTATCCAAAAATCCCATTCCACTCTTCTCCTTCCTTCTTGGAAATATCATTTACATCGAGCATCAGGATCTTGGAGATACCGTGCTCGGGCATGGTTACACCGTAGAGTCTATCGGCGGCCGCCATTGTACCGCGGCGGTGCGTGATCATAATAAACTGCGTGCCCTGGGAATAGCCCTTGATGTACTGTGCCAAACGCTCAACGTTCACTTCGTCGAGTGCCGCCTCAATTTCGTCCAAAATGCAGAACGGTGTGGGGTTAACCTGAATGGTTGCAAAGAACAATGCAACACCGACAAATGCCTGCTCACCACCGGAAAGCTGCATCAAATTCTTGATGATTTTGCCGGGAGGTGCGGCTTTGATTTCAATACCGCTCTCGAGTACGTTATCGGGATCGGACAGAGACAGTTCTGCAGAACCACCGCCAAAGAGCTCGGCAAAAACCTTGCCAAAGTTCTCATTGATCTTGTTGAAGGAATCGATAAAGGATGCCTTCATTTCGACTTCGAGTTGGCTGATGATGCCGTTGAGTTCCTTGCGTGCGGCTTCGAGGTCATTGATTTGTGCGCTCATATAGTCATAACGCACCTTGACTTCTTCGTATTTGTTGACTGCGTCGAGGTCGACGTGACCGATTACACGCAACTTGTTGCGACAATCGGTTTGCAGAGCCATCATTTCGGCGCGGTTTTCTTTGGTGACAGGAGGATAACCGAGAGCCACAGCATCGGTGCGGGTGAGTTCGTAGTCATCCCACAGTTTAGTGGCAAGCTTATCCTGCGTGTCACGCAGATTCAGGAGTTTGGACTCGCACTTGGTATGCTCGCGGAAAACGAGTTCCTTGTGATTCATGCGGTCACGAAGCTTTGCATTGAGCTCGTTGAGCTTGCGCTCGAACTCAAAGTTATCTTTTTCGGCTACACTGCGCTTTTCGTTGAGGCGTTCCAATTCGGCAGTTGCCTTAACGTGCGCCTCGCGATTTTCTTGCATCGCCTTTGTGGTATGCTCGATTTGCGCTTCTTGGGTGTTGATGCGACCCGAAAGCGTCATTTTTTCTTGGTTAAAGGTTTCGATGCGCTCCTCGGATGCTGTTTTGAGCATGGTTGCCGTTTCAATATCCTTTTGGTTTTCGCTGACGCGGATATAGAGTTCGGTCAAGCTCTTGGAAATTTCGTCGAGTCGCAGAATGATTTCCCCGCGCTCGGCATCCTTTTCCATACGGAAATCGGTCATCTCACTGATGCGGTGGCGAAGTGTCTTTGCCTCTGCAGTAAGGGTTTCGATATCCTCTTCGTATTTGATTTTTGCGTTTTCATACTCCTGCATATCGGCACGGAGCTTGGAAAGCAAGGTATCATTTGCGTCCTTTTTGGCGCGCAGTTGATCGAGTTGGGTGTTCTCTGTATTGCGGAGAACAGCGATAAGCTCGCGACGGTCCTCTGCCGCATATTTATCATCCTCGGCAGACTGTACCGCTTCGGTCAGTTTTTCAACCTCGGCTTCGAGCTTTTCAACCGTCTTTTTCAGAGCGTCAAGTTCGCTCTCCAGACGTTTGATCTCGCCTGCACGGGAAAGAATGCCGCTGCCTGTGCGAACAGAACCACCGGTGAAAGAACCGCCTGCGTTGATTTGTTGACCGTCGAGCGTGACAACGCGCACACGATAGTGCAACGCCTTTGCCATAACGCTTGCGTGCTCGATGTTATCGAACACAACGATTCTGCCAAGCAAAGAGGAAAGCACTTGGCTAAATTCCTTTTTGGCATCGACCAAAGTATCGGCAACACCAATGTAGCCTGCAAAGCCTGCCGCCTCGGTGATTTCTTTGGTGGTCTCGCTTGCCTTCATAGAGGTGAGTGGGAAGAAAGTTGCTCTACCCGCTTCGCCGCGCTTGAGGGTGTGCATAGCCGCCTTTGCGGTGGCTTCATCCTCTACAACAATGTTTTGCAGATTTGCACCGAGTGCGATTTCAATAGCAGTCAGGTATTTATCGTTTACGGAGATGACCTTGGAAAGAGGACCGTAGATGGTTCCGCAAGGTACACCGTGTGCATCGGTGATCTTCCCTTCTCCGTATTGCTTCATCACATAGCGGACGGCATTGGAATATCCCTCAAATTGCTCCTCCATTGCTTTGTAGGTTGCAATTCTTTGTGCAATAGAATCGCGACGCAGAGTTTCGTTGTTCAATTTTGCGGTGCTGGATTTGAGAGATGCCGTTGCATCGGCAAGAATTTGCTCTTGCTTGGAAATTTCGCTATCAATGGTGGTGATTTCTGCATCGTATGCGGCAACCGCACGCTCTTTGATGCCGCATTGCTCCGAAAGTTCATCGGAAATTTTGCGGTAGCCCTCAAGCTCGGTCAAAGCCGAACTGTTTTTATCGGTGTCGGAGTTCTTTGCGTTCTCCAAAACCGAGATGCGAACCTTAACGTCAACAGCTTCATTTTCAAGTGCGCGAATATCCTCGAGTGCTTGTGCAACGTTTGCTTCCAGCTCGTTTGCTTTAGCAGTCAGGTGGGTTTGCTCTTTGGTGAGTTTATCCTGCTCGCCCGTGAGTTCTTCACCGCTCGATTGCAACTCGGCAATGTGTGCCGCGTGCTTAGCACAGGCTTCCATTTCGTTTTGCAGAGCCTTTTCGGTACCACCCACGCTGCCTTGCGTTGCGGCAATGAGTTCTTTTGCGTGCGAAATGGTGTTTTCTGCTACGCGATATTCACTTTCGAGTTGGTGGCAAAGCTCGGTTTGCTCACGAATTTGTGTGAGAAGCTCTTCGGATTCCTTTTTGCTGCTTTGCGAAGCCTCAAACAGTTTTGCGTTTTGGGTTTCGAGCGATTGGATGGAATCCTCTGCCATTTGCAAATCAAAGGTAGCGCGCTTCATTGCCTCCTCGGCAGATGCGAGTTCATCGTGCAGCTTTTCGGTGTCGTAGAGCCACAAGCTGACGTCGGCACGCTTTTTGTTTTCCATGAGCTCGATTGCTTTTTTTGCCTTCTCCGCTTCTTTTTGCAGAGGTCCAACCTGTGCCGATACTTCCAGGAAGATATCGTTTGCGCGCATCATATTGTCCTCGGTGGCTTTGAGCTTACGCTCTGCCTCGTTCTTCTTATAGCGGTATTTTGCAATACCCGAAGCATCCTCAAACACGCTACGGCGTTCCTCACTCTTACGGGATACCATTTCGGCAATTCGACCTTGACCGATGATGGAGTAACCGTCACGTCCTACACCCGTGTTCATAAAAAGCTCGTAGATATCCTTGAGACGAACGCCCTTGCGGTTGATAAAATATTCACTGTCGCCCGAGCGATAGTAGCGACGGGTAACCGTAACCTCATCGTAGGGGCAATCCAATTTTGCAAAGTCTCCGCGGTTATCGAATGTGACCGATACCTCGGCGTATCCCATGGGGCGACGGCTATCGGCACCGCCAAAGATAACGTCTTCCATTTTGCTACCACGCAAGCTCTTGGACGAGATTTCACCGAGAACCCAACGCATAGCGTCGGCAATATTCGATTTACCCGTACCGTTAGGGCCTACAATGACCGTAACGCCGTGGCTTCCGTTGCCATCCTCGTTGATAAGGTCGACCTTGGTTTCGGTTTCGAACACAAGTTTGGTCTTATCGGGGAAAGATTTGAAGCCTTGCATTTCCAATGACTTTAAGTACATTGTCACATCCTCCTAAACCGTTTTTGGAGCCACCGCACACACACGGCATTCGGTAAGGCTCTCATTGGCAGTCACGCGGTGAACGGTTACTCCCGTTTCACGTTGTAATTTTTCTATGTTGCGTCGGTGTTGACCGACTGTGGCGGAAAGTTCCCGTGAGGGAACCTCCAAAATAATGCCCTGCCCTGCAAGTTCTGCTTGCAGAACTGCCGCCTTGACTTTTTGATAGAGGCATTCACCAAGAATCATCTCGCCCAGGGCGGGATGGTTGGGTCCTGCATAAACGGCATCGGGCGAGGTTAAGCTTTCGGTTGCGCAAAGCCCTACGCGTATGCACGGGAGCGCGCGCGCGCGAAAGAATTGCAACACGGGTGCGGTACGCTCGACGGCTTCTTCAACCGTAATCGGCACATAATGCCCGTGTTGTGCCATTTCACACAAAGGGGTGTCGTAAAACACGACAGTGGGATAGATCCGCACAGCGGATGCCCCCAATTCATAAATTTTTTGAGCTGTTAGCAGTTCACTCGCGGGAGTTGACGCCGGAAGACCTATCATCATTTGCCCCACAAGCGCAAATCCTGCCTCGACTACGGCACGGCAAGCGACCTCTGCCTGCTTGGCGGTGTGACCGCGACGGCAAGCCAAGAGTACGGCATCATCCATACTTTGCAAACCAAGTTCGATAGTCTTTACCGAATAACGCGAGAGAATCGATAAAATTTCGTCGTCGATGTAATCCGGTCTTGTGGAAAGACGAATAGACGATACTCTGCCCGCGGTGACGTAGGTTTGTGCCAAATCCAAAAGACGGCACATCAAACCCCTATCGATGCCCGTGAAAGAGCCACCGAAAAAGGCGATTTCGGCTTCGTCACTTGGGGCGAGTGTGGATAAAACTTGTTCGATTTTCCCCCGCACGCTCTCCTCGCAAAAGTCTTTGTGCTCCGAGATTGAGTGTTGATTGCAAAACACGCATTGGTTGGGACAGCCCAAATGCGGAATAAAAACGGGAATGTTGACGTGGCGCATATCAAACAAGACCAAAGAGCGAGAGTGCCGCTTTGGCGGCGGCTTGCTCTGCCGCCTTTTTGGAGTGCCCCGTACCGCTACCGATGCAGTTTGCACCAAGATACAAATCCACCACAAAGGTTTTGTTGTGGTCGGGACCGCTCTCACCTGTCAAGCGATATTCCAGTACCTCTTTTTGCTCGCGGTCTTGTTGGATGAACTCTTGCAAGCGTGATTTGCTATCGATGCGCACGTCACCCATTTCGGGCAAAGCATCGATGGCAGACTTGACAAGCGGCAAAAGAAAGGTGGCTACCGCTTGCATACCGTCAACGGCTCCTGCATCCAAATAAATTGCCGCAAGGAGCGCCTCAAAAGCATCTGCCAGGATGGCAGGCTTTGCGGCACCGCCGTTTTGTGCCTCGCCTTTGCCAAGCAAAAGGAACTCTCCAAGGCCGATTTTTTCGGCAAAGGATGCCAGTGCCGCCTCACAAACAACCGACGAGCGAATGCGTGTGAGTGTTCCCTCGGGATACTCGGAAAAATGCGAGTAAAGATAGTTACTGACCACCAAGGAGAGCACGGAATCTCCCAAAAACTCCAAGCGCTCGTTGCAGAGCAGATGGTGGTTACGCGCACCGGTTTCGTTGGAATAGGACGAGTGCGTGATTGCACGTTCCAAATAGCTGACGTTGCCAAAACGATAGCTGATGCGTTCTTGTAAAACATTCAGAGAAATAGCCATATTGCACCTCCTTTGTGGATTTTTTGTGATGATTAGAGCGTTGCTTTTACTTCGTCGATGATGGCGAGTGCACGCTCGGCAAGTTTTTCATTTTTTGCGACCTTGCCACCCTTGACGCGATAGCCAAGCGGTGTAACAATGCCAAAGTTGGCGTTCATAGGCGCAAAATCGCCCACTCCGCCACGGCTGACGTAGTCTGCCATTGCTCCCAGCATGGTTTCGGCAGGGAGTGCAAGCTTGTCTTTTCCCATTGCGCGGTTTGCGGCATTGATACCGGCAAGCAGTCCGCTGCCTGCGGATTCAACATAGCCCTCAACGCCCGTCATTTGTCCTGCAAAAAAGACATTGGGGCGAGCAACCATTGCATAGGTGTTATCGAGCATGCCGGGAGAGTTGAGATAGGTATTGCGATGCATAACACCGTAACGCAAAAATTCTGCATTCTCAAGTCCGGGAATCATACGGAACACTCTTCTCTGCTCGGGGAAAGTCAGGTGTGTTTGGAAACCGACGAGATTGAACATGGTTCCCTCTCGGTTCTCTTTGCGAAGCTGTACAACGGCATAGGATTCCTCACCGACACGGGGGTCGATAAGACCTACGGGCTTGAGGGGGCCATAACGCAGGGTTTCATATCCTCTGCGTGCCATTACCTCAACGGGCATGCATCCCTCAAACACCTTGACGTTCTTTTGACTTTCTTTATCAAACTCTTTGAGTTGTGCTTCTTCGGCAGTTGTGAGTGCTTGCCAAAAAGCATCGTATTGCTCACGGCTCATAGGACAGTTGATATAGTCGGCATCTCCCTTATCGTAACGGGATGCGAAAAAAGCAACGTCCATATTGATGGTTGCGGCATCGACAATGGGAGCGGCGGCATCAAAGAAATGCAAATTGCCGCAACCAAGATCGTTTTTGATATATTGCGCCATTGCATCAGAGGTCAAGGGACCTGTTGCAATAACGGTGACAACATCCTCCTCCAAGGCAGAAACCTCGGCTTCTACCACCTCGATGTTGGGGTGGTTGCGGATGCGATCGGTGATATATTCCGAAAATTTTGTGCGGTCTACTGCCAGCGCCGAGCCTGCGGGCACACGCGTAGCATCTGCCGCTTGCATAATCAAGGAATCGAAGCGGCGCATCTCCTCCTTGAGCAGTCCCACCGCGTTTGACGTGCAGTCGGAGCGCAAGGAGTTGGAGCAAACCAATTCGGCAAAGCCGTTGGTGTGATGTGCGGGTGTCATTTTATGGGGCTTCATTTCAAAAAGTTTAACAGAAACCCCGCGTTGGGCGGCTTGCCAGGCTGCTTCACAGCCGGCAAGTCCTGCACCCAAAACGTGAATTTTAGTTTGTTGCATAATGATTATTCTTCGCCCTGCTCTTTTGCATTTGCAGGAATTTCGCGGCTATATTTGCAAGCCTCATCGTGGCAAACGAGCAAGTTCTTGCCCTTTTTGCGGAAGAGCATCTTGCCGCAAGTGGGACAGGTCTCGTTAGTGGGAACGTCCCAAGAGGAGAAATCGCACTCGGGATAACGCTCACAACTATAGAAAACGGTGCGGTTACGACCGTATTTGGTTACAATCTTTGCCTCGCACTTGGGGCACTTCGCGCCAACTTCGCGCACGCGCGCCTTTGTGAAGCGGCATTGGGGATAATTTGCGCAAGCGTAGAAGCTACCAAACTTACCTGTGCGCAAAACCATATCGCCACCGCACTTTTCGCACTTAAAATCGGCAATAACGGGAGCTTTCTTGGTCTTTTCTTCTTCTTCCTCTTTGACAGGTTGCTCGGTCTCCTCGGGCTTTTCTGCCTCGGGGGGAGTCAGGGGCTTGGTGTTGCGGCAAGTGGGATAGTTGGGGCAAGCGGCAAACTTGCCAAAGCGACCATTGCGAACAATCATACGGCTGCCGCACTTTTCGCAAATGATGTCGGTCTCCTCGGGAGGAATCTCGATGCTCTTGCCACCGATGTTCTTTTCGGCTTCTTCCAACTGATGGGAGAAATCTGCCCAGAACTTTTTGAGAACGGCAAGCATCTCTGCATCACCCTCTTCGATTTTATCAAGGTCACGTTCCATTTCTGCGGTGAAACCGTAGTCAACGATGGTCGGGAAATTCTGTTCCATCAGTTGGTTGGTTACCATGCCCAAAGGCGTGGGAACAAATGCCTTACCCTCACGCTTAACATAGTTACGCGTGATAATGGTGCTGATGATGGTAGCATAGGTGCTGGGACGACCGATGTCGAGGTCTTTGAGCATCTTAATCAGGGATGCATCGTTATATCTTACGGGAGGCTCGGTGAAGTGCTGTGTCAATTCTGCATCCTCGGCTGTAAGCTTGTCACCCATTTCGAGCTCGGGCAGACGAATATCCTTGATAGCCTTGGGCTCGTGATCGTTTGCATTGGTTTCCTCGGTCGCTTCAAATACAGCCATATAGCCTTGGAATGCAACCGAGTATCCGCTTGTACGGAAGAGGTAGCCTGCGGCATCAAGATCGATGCTGATGGTGTTCAAGGTTGCAGACTCCATTTGGCTTGCGATAAAGCACTCCCAAATGAGCTTGTAAAGTTTGAATTGATCGGGGGTGAGATGACGGCGAATGAGCGTGGGCTCGAGATCTACGCGTGCGGGACGAATGGCTTCGTGTGCATCTTGTGCGCCTGCACGGGATTTATAAGTTCTTGCCGTTTCGGGGCAATATTGTGCGCCATACTTGTTTACGATGAAATCGCGTGCCGCATTTTGTGCATCGGCAGATACACGAACAGAGTCGGTACGCATATA
>JAZOMJ010000121.1:0-8151 GCA_045653865.1 Eubacteriales bacterium | reverse complement strand
GCCATTTCGTAAACACCGCTTGCAGGCACTTCTATTGTGTAAAGCAGGTAGTTATCTTTTCCCTCTTGGCAATACCAATGGGAGTTGCCTTCTTTATAGGTTACAACACTATAACTGCCCGAGGGCGTTTGAAGATCACCTGCCCAAACGTGAATCGCATCCTCACCTTGGAACCTTTCGGGAAGAATGGGGGTAAAGAAGAAAATATCTGTTTCTCCATCATTATTGTAATCATAAATGGAGGCATTTTCAAGCACAAAAATATCACCGCACTCGCACTTGCCGTTGATATATTCGTGGAAATGCACGGTTCCATCCGGGCGTCCGCAGTTGATGCATCGACCGTCTTGATTTACGTGTTCGGGAACGATACGAGCATAACCGCAAACGTTGCAGGAAGCATCGCAATCGTTGTCATAAACGTGATCGGGCACTTCACGTATACTCATACAAATATCACACGTTTTATCGCAAGCGTTGGTATAAACATGATTAGAAGGAGTACGTGTTTTGCCGCAAATGTTGCAAGTCGTATCACAAGCGTTGTCATAAACGTGAGATGGAACATTGCGTTTTGCACCGCAAAGGTTGCAAGTGTTGTCGCAAGCATTGTCGTATGTATGCGCATTGGTGTCTACCTCAATAACAGCCGCCTCTGCAAAATAACACTCTGTGCAATAGCGTTGCTTAATTCCGCTTTCAATGCATGTTGCCACTTTTACAACCGTCCATTCACTCCAAGTGTGGGGCTTTTCGGGAGTTGTCTCCTCGGGAGTTGTTGTCTCCTCGGGAGCTGTTGTCTCCTCGGGAGTTGTTGTTTCCACGGGAGTAGTTGTTTCCTCGGGAGTAGTTGCTAGTGTTTCAAACATACTATCCATCATAGAATCGTCACACGATGCTATCGCCAAAACCAACGCAATTGTTAGGCAAAACAGCATGAAAATTTTGAATGTCTTTTTCATATTTTATCTCCTTTTCTATGCAAATGAAATGGATATATTGTCATTATAGCACAACTTTTTACATTTGTAAAGGCTTTTTGCCAAAACCACTTGCATTCCTCCCTCTTTTCTGTTATACTGTTGGTAAGGCTTGAGCCTTTTGAAATGAACATTTTGGAGGATTTCTTTATGAACCGCAAAGCAAAATGGATTTGTACTCCCATTGACACCGAGCAGGCAGGCATCGCCTTTGTGCGCACCTTTGATGCACAAAAAGCCGTAAAGAAAGCCACGCTTTCCACCTCTGCCATCGGTCTTTATGCCGCATACATCAATAACCAAAGAGTCAGTCGAGATGTTCTCGCTCCCGGCTGGACGATATACAACGAACGCGTACAGTACCAAACCAACGACGTAACCGATCTTTTGCAAAAGGACAATACTCTGCGCATTGAGGTTGGCGCCGGTTGGGCGGTTGGCTCGATTGCTTGGGGAACCAAGATATTTGCCGACAAAACCGCTATGATTGCCGCCCTCTCCGTCACTTACACCGACGGCACGCGCGACGAAATTGTGACTGACACCGCATGGGATGTTTACACCACCGAGGTTCTTTACTCCGACATTTACCACGGTGAAACGGTGGACAAGACTGCCACCCTCAAGCATCTTGGCAAGGCAATCCGCTCGAACTACAAAACTAAGCTCGTACCGCAAGTGGGTGAGCTCATCACCGAACACGAGCGCGTCGCTCCCGTAGAACTCATCCGCACGCCCAAGGGCGAGACGGTGATTGACTTTGGGCAAGAAGTGACCGGCTACGTTGAGGTTTCTATCAAAGCGGCGCGTGGCTCTCGCATTATGCTCCACCACGCAGAGGTGCTCGATAAAGACGGTAACTTTTACACCGAAAATTTACGCAAAGCAAAGTGTGAGAACCTCTACATTTGTTCGGGCGATGAGGATGTTTTCAAGCCGAAATTCACATTCCAAGGCTTCCGTTACATTCGTTTGACGGAATTCCCCACCGAAAATGTTGACCTTAACTGCTTCCGTGCGATTGTTGTTCACTCGGATATGAAGCGCACGGGATATTTCCGCTGTGGAAACGAGAAGATCAATCAGCTTTATCACAACATCGTTTGGGGTCAAAAGGGCAACTACCTCGATATTCCCACCGACTGTCCGCAACGCGACGAGCGTCTTGGCTGGACGGGTGACGCGCAGGTATTTGCGCGTACTGCTGCAATCAACTACAACGTAAAAAAGTTCTTTACCAAATGGCTTGGCGAGATGGCGATTGAACAACGCGACAACGGTGGCATTCCGCAATTTATTCCGCGTTGCGATAAAACTCGCAAATCCTACTCGGCTATTGCTACGGGTTGGGCAGATGCCGCTTGCATTATTCCGTGGGAACTCTATCTTGCCTACGGTGACAAGAATCTTTTGGCAAAACACTACCCCATGATGCGCAAATGGATTATGTATTTACACTACACGGGTCCCGAAGAATTCTTGTGGCTTGGCGGTGACCACTACGGCGACTGGCTGGCGATGGATAGCGGCGAGGATAGCTATAAGGGTGCTACCTCCACCGACTTTATTGCAAGTGCGTTTTATGCAAACTCAGTAGCCATCATTCGCAAAGCCGAGCGCGCACTTGGTTACGACACCAAAAAGTTTGACGAACGCTACGAAAAGGTGGTTGCGGCTTTCCGCGAGCGTTACATTCCAAACGGTGAGCTTCGTCAATATCCCGATCTTAACCCCAATTACCATGCCGTTACCAATCCGCCCAACGAAACACAAACCGCTTATGCGTTGGTTCTCAAATTCGGTCTTTGCGAAGAGAAAGACCGTCAGCGCTTTGCCGACCGTCTTGCCGAAATGATCCGTGAGAACGGTATGCGTATGACAACCGGATTTTTGGGCACGCCTTATCTCTTGCACGCACTCACCGAAAACGGTCACACCGACATAGCTTATGAGCTTCTTTTCCAAGAACAAAATCCCTCTTGGCTCTATTCTGTCAACCACGGTGCCACCACCATTTGGGAGCACTGGAACGGTATTAAAGAGGACGGCAGTTTTTGGAGCGCGAACATGAACTCCTTTAACCACTATGCCTACGGCTCGGTTTATGATTGGATCTTCGGCAAAGCAGTCGGTATTGAGCCCGTGGACTCTGCCCCCGCCTACCGCGAGATCACCTTGGCACCTCACCCCGACCCTCGCCTCGGCTTTGTCGATGCCTCGATCGACACCCAATACGGCACCATCCGCTCGCATTGGTACTACAAAGACGATGCCGTCTATTACGAATTCACCATTCCGCACGGTGTCACCGCTCACCTCACCCTGCCCTCGGGCAGAACCGAAACTCTCAGCGAGGGAACATATCATTTTGCGGAGTGATTTTTATGGGGAAAACTTCTTGCAAGAAGTTTTCCCCATACCCCTTTCAAGAACTCTCTAACAAAAATGGCAAAATAGAGTTGTTAGTGCACGAATAGACAGTCGACGCGCTCCATTCGTCGCACTTTTGCTGTCGCTATTTTGTAGGGGCCACCGAGACCCTACAAAATAAGAAAGTTGTAATACATCAAAAACGGGCGACCGATGGTCGCCCCTACAAGTTTTATGAATTTAATTGTAGGGGCGATTCACGAATCGCCCGTTTTTATTCTGTTACTTTTCTTTATATTGGTACATCTTCAGCGAAAATACCATTTGGGCTTTTTTGCTACCCTTGTAATGAACGATGTAAAATTCGTCACCCATCGCGGCAAGTTGATAATCCGTATGGCCCGCCCAAACTTCATCAAAACCCTCAAAATGGAAAACCTCTTGTGTGCTTCGTTTGTAACGAACAAGCTTGTCTTCTTTGTAAAGCAGAGGTCGGGTTACAATTTCAAAATCACCATTTTTCAACCATTTTCGCTCTTTTATAGAGCGAATCAGTTGTGGCAATACAAACCAAACCGGTGCAGTCATAATACCGCCAAATGCTACCGCAAAAATGACTTTGTCCCATACCTTCTCATATGAATCCATAATAAAGGGAGAAATGAACGCGATCATACCACCACAGACAAGTATGATTACAGACAAACAAACTACAGTATATCGAATATTTGCGGTGTTATAAAAGCGGAGCTCTTTTTCTGCCCATTCACGAGTGATAATGTTCTTGGTTTGTTTTTCCATTCGACACACCTACCTTTCCACATTTATTTTATCATAAATTGGCGAAAGTGTCAAGAAAAAATTCTTGACATCTGCCCTCTTTTGTGCTACAATAATTGCGTATAAAATTCAGACCCATAAGGAGGTCTATTATGAGCATTCGCATAGGAATTGTTGGATATGGAAATCTTGGTCGCGGTGTGGAATGTGCTATTGCACAAAACCCCGATATGGAGTTGGTTGCGGTTTTTACGCGCCGCTCTCCCGAGTCGGTAAAAATCCAATCTCAAACAGCTACTGTTTATCACATTGACGATATCAAAAATTTGGTCGGCAAGGTTGACGTTATGATTCTTTGTGGCGGTAGTGCCACCGATCTGCCCCAACAAACCCCTATGGTTTCCAAGCTCTTCTCGGTTGTGGATAGCTTTGATACACACGCCAAAATTCCCGAGCATTTTGCAAAGGTTGACGCATCCGCGCGCGAGGGTGGCAATATTGCCGTCATTTCCTGTGGTTGGGATCCCGGTATGTTCTCTATCAACCGTCTTTATGCCGAGGCAATTCTGCCCGAGGGAAAGGGATACACATTTTGGGGCAAGGGCGTGAGCCAAGGGCACTCCGATGCCATTCGTCGCATTGCAGGCGTTGCAGATGCAAAGCAATATACCATCCCCCAAGAAGCGGCTCTCGAGGCAGTGAGAAGTGGTTCTAACCCCGAACTGACCACGCGCGAAAAGCATTTGCGTGAGTGTTTTGTGGTTGCCGAGGACGGTGCCGATCTCGCTCGCATTGAAAACGAGATTAAAACCATGCCAAACTATTTTGCCGATTATGACACAATCGTTCATTTTATTACCGCCGAGGAAATGAAGCGCGACCACAGCGGCATTCCCCACGGTGGATTTGTCATTCACGCAGGAAAGACGGGTAAGGATAAAGAAAACACCAATATGATTGAGTATCATCTCAAGCTGGACTCCAACCCCGAGTTTACCGCAAGTGTTTTGGTTGCTTGCGCACGTGCGGCATTCCGCATGCACCAAGAGGGCTTGGTGGGTTGCAAAACCATTTTGGATATCCCCCCCTCTTATCTCTCCCCTGCCGCAGGCGAGGATTTGCGAAAAAGATTGCTCTGATAACAGAATAAATAAGGATGGAATTTTTCTTTCCATCCTTTTCTTTTTCGCCTTTGTCATATTTTTCTTTCCCCTCGCATAAGTTGTAGCACAACCAAAATTGAGGAGGATTTACCCTTATGAAAAATGAATCAACTGCCCTGACAGAGATTGAACAACCCAACAAATTGCAAATGATTTTAGAGAAAATCGGCAAACGCAACATCATCATAGCCTGCGCGGTTCTGCTCATTGGTGTGGCTGTTTTGATGAACTTTATCCTGTTTTCGGGAGCAGACAACGGCGGCTATGACGGCTACGATCAACCAAGCGGCAACGTTTCCGACAATGCAGGTGACAACAGCACCGCAACCGATGCAAATGCTTATTTCTCTGCAACGCAGGTCAGCCGTCAACGCGCACGCGACGAAGCCCTTGAGGTTTTGCAAGCAGTTGTTGAAAACGTGGATGCCACCGAAGCAATGAAGAATGAGGCTCTTGCCGAAATCGCGGTCATTGCCGACGAAATTCAAAAGGAAGCCAACATCGAGTCTCTCATCACCGCAAAGGGTTTTGAAGCTTGCGTTGCCGTTATCAACAACGATACCGCCAGCATTGTTGTCAAAGCCGACGATCTCCAACCCGCGCAAATCGCACAAATCAACGCCATCGTTTACGAGCAAGCAGGCATTCTGCCCTCCGGCGTTACCATTATTAGAAAGTAACTTTCTATTTTAAAATAACAAATGTCCACCCACAGTAGGGTGGACATTTGTTTTATACACTTACATCGGCAGCTTTTGCCGATTCTCGGTTATTTGCTTCTGCTATCCACTCGTCGCCTATCTTCTTTTGCACGCGACGGTAAATAATGGCTTGTGCAATAAAGGTAATCGTCCAAGAAGCTCCGTATGCGAAGAAAATGGTTAAAGGATGACGAATCCAAACAAACACGGTGTTGATCCAAAGCACGCGAACACCGCAAATACCCGCAACCGACACAATCATCGGGAGCGTAGATTTGCCAAGTGCGCGAATGGCACTTGCGTAAAGTCCCTCAAGGTGACCCATGATGTAAAACGTACTGTTGACAACCAATTTGATTCTTGCAAACTCTACAACCTCGGGATTACCGGGGGCAAATAAGCTCAAAAGCGGCAAGCTGACAAGGTTGAGAATGCCGTTGAGAACAATGGCAAGTGCCGAAATGGTAATGGTACTAATCTTCATACATTCGCGAATACGCACCATATTCTTCGCACCCGTGTTTTGTCCTACAAAAACGTATGCGGCTGTGCAAAAACCGCCTACGATCAGTTGCGTATAAGCTCCTACGTTTGACGCAATCGAGCTACCCGAAACATAAACACTACTGTTAAAGGAATTGAGCGCCACCTGCATAACAAGGTTTCCAATGGCAAACATAGAGTTTTGAACACCTGCCGGCACACCAAGTCGCAAAACTTGCTTCAGGGTTTCTCCCTCAAGTGTCAATTGGCGTAATTTCAACTTCAAAAGTCCGCTCGTTTTAAGCATATAGACTAAAATCATAATGCAAGAGATCCATTGCGCCGCCGCGGTTGCAATACCTACACCGAGCGCACCTTGACCAAATCCGAGCACCATAACCAAGTTGAGAAGCACGTTTACCACGCCCGACACCGACAAAAAGATGAGCGGACGGGTACTGTCTCCCGTTGCCTGTAGCATAGCGGCACAATAACTGTAAATCAGCTGTGCGGGAATGCCCACAAAATAGGCGCGCATATAGAGCACGGCTTGATCGAGAACAACATCGGGCGTTTCCATCAAAACAAGCAACGGACGTGCGAAAACAAAGCCGAGAACCCCGAGAAGAATGCCGCAAAGGCTTGCCAAAGTAACCGATGTATGCACCGTTTTTTGAATTTTGTGTTCTTCTTTGGCTCCTACCGCGTGGGAGACCAGAATACCTGAGCCAACCGAAAGTCCCACAAAAAAGGTGATGATCATGCTCACAAGAGGGCCGCAAGAGCTGACCGCAGAGAGTGCGATTTCACGCAATTCGGGAGTTGCTCCGCCCCATCTTCCAACCACAATGGTATCAGCCGTGTTGAAGAGTTGGTTGATAACAGACGTTGCCATAGTGGGCAACGCAAACCGGATTAAAAGTGGGAGGATTTTCCCCTCCGTCATATCTATTTTCACACGTGCCATAACTTCCTCCGATGGCGCATTCTGCGTCCGTGGGATATTGTACACCCATTTGCATCAAATGTCAACCCCAAACAGAAAAAAAGACTGCCTCTTTTGGTGCACAAGTCCGTTTTTAACGGACTTGTGCAAGAAGGACAGTCTCTTTTTATCCATATAAATTAGTCGATAGACATATCGAGCTTAAATCTCATAATCTTACGCAGGGTGTTCTTGGGGAATTCGGTGTCACGAACCTTGAGAACGCCAATCTTCTTGTAAGGAACTGCGGTGCGGTTATAATCGTCAACGTACTTTTGCAGATGAGCTTTGATATCGGTGATATTGTTCTTTTGAATATACTCGTTATCGGGATAAACCTCTGCAACAATTGCGTTGTGCTCCATACCTCTCTTGCTTTGACCCTCGTAAACGATGATGTCTATTACACCGGGAGTTGCAACAAGCTCGTTTTCAATTTCCTCGGGATATACGTTCTTGCCGTTGGAAAGAATGATGAGGTTCTTTTTACGTCCGGTAATGTAGAGAACATTGTTTTTATCGAGTTTACCGTAGTCACCGGTCTTAAAGTAGCCCTCTTCGTCGATGGCATCCTTAGTTGCGGCTTCATCCTTAAAGTAACCCAGCATTACGTTGGGACCTGTTACCCAAATTTCGCCCTCGCCATCCTCGTTGGGGTTGTCGATTTTAACAGTGTCAATATCAAGCAC
>JAZOMJ010000120.1:0-1675 GCA_045653865.1 Eubacteriales bacterium | reverse complement strand
AATATTGTGCAATCAAAGCGCAGGTTAGTCCCACAACGGCAAAGGCAACCAAAATGCCAAAGCAAGAGCCGATTACGCTCTTGTTGCCGGTGGCAATACCGTCATCGATAATGGTTTTCACAACCAGCGGCACCAAAAGGTCAAAAATTGCCTCGAGGAGCTTAAACAAGGGGCTCATAATGCATTCCTTGGTGTAGGGCTTTACATATTTGAGCAGCTTCTTCACACGCGCGCACATCCTTTCTTTGATAAAATATATAAAAATTAAAAATCTTTAACTTATTTATTGTACGCTATAGTTATGGCTTTGATTTTAACTATTTGTGAACATTTCTGCTTTCGGGCGATTTTTTTAGCAAAAACTCTTGACAAATCCGCCTCTTGCGTGATACAGTATTGGTAGATTGGGATTGCACAGACATCCACAAAAAATTCCGAAAATAAACAACGTATGTGAAAAAAAGGAGGAAAAATGACAATATGACAGCTTTATTATTGATTCTCGGTTTTCCAATTTGGTTCCCATTGCTTGTTGCTGCATTTTGCATTTTGCTTTCCCTTGCCATTGTGATTGCAACGCTGGCAATGGTATTGCCGTGGGCGTTGATGGTATCATTTGGTGCATCGGCTCTCGGACTTTTGATTGCAACACCCTTCGTTTTCTTTGCTGACGGAATGGTAGTCGGTATGCTGGCTCTTGGTGCGGCATTCGTTATGGCGGCTCTTTGCATCTTTACTTTGTGGGTAGCGCTTCGCCTGACCGTTCTCGGTGCCAAAGGAATTGGCGCTATGTTCAAGGGATTCTTCAAATTGCTTTTCGGAAGGAGAAATAGAGCATGAAAACAGTTTTGATAATTGCATTGATTTTGTTGCTTATCGGTGCGCTCCTAATAGGCGCGAGTTTGGCTCTTTTGCAAAAAAATCCGATGAAAGAGAACAACGCAAAGGGTGCGGTTTATACATACGGTATGGATTGTTTGCCGAAAGAAATTCAAATCACCACTATGAGCAGTCGCGTAGAAATTCGCTCTACCACGGGGGATGAGTGGCGCGTAGAATGCGAAGAGAGCGAGACGCTTTATCACACGGTTGATGTGGTTGACGGGGTTCTGACCGTCAAACAGGTAGGCGACAAACAAAAATGGTATGAGTATATTAGCGTTTTCAATGGTTTTCAAGGCCCCGGTGTCATTGTTTATTTGCCTGTGGGAGTTTACAATTCTCTCAACATTCAAACTGTGTCCGGCAGCATCAAGGTAGAAGAGGGTTTCACTTTTGAAGGTGCAAATCTTGAAAGTACAAGCAGTTCCATTTATTGTGCATCTCACATTACAGGTGACCTGAATGTCAAAAACACAAGCGGTAGCATTACCGTTATCGGTGGTACAGACGGAAACCTGACGGTTGTGGGAACCAGCGGTGGCATCAAGATCAAAAACGCAACGCCTACAACGGTCGATATCAAAAACACATCGGGTGCGATTGATTTGGTCAACGTTGTTTGCAGTGGAGCTTGCAAAATTGAAAACGGTAGCAGTGCGATAGAACTGAAAGAATGTGATGCGGCAAATTTTGATTTAAAGACGATCAGCGGCGGCATTCGCGCAAGCATTTTGAGTGGCAAAACATTTGATTGTCATTCCACAAGCGGCGGTGTGCACGTTCCCGAAAACGG
>JAZOMJ010000119.1:0-6665 GCA_045653865.1 Eubacteriales bacterium | reverse complement strand
TAGATAAGATAATGATTATTCCCCGATTTTTTACCGAAAGGATTGGATACAAACGTGCAAAAATCCGAACGTCAAAATCATATTCGCAATTTTTCCATCATTGCGCACATCGACCACGGCAAGTCCACCTTGGCTGACCGTATTTTGGAGCACACCCAGACTGTTGCCAAGCGCGATATGGAAGAACAGATCCTTGACAACATGGATCTCGAACGCGAGCGCGGCATTACCATTAAGGCGCGCGCAGTAAAACTGATATACAATGCAAAAGACGGTGAGGCTTACACCTTTAACCTCATCGATACCCCCGGCCACGTTGACTTTAACTACGAGGTTTCCCGTTCGCTCAACGCGTGCGACGGTGCCCTTTTGGTTGTTGACGCAACCCAAGGCATTGAAGCGCAAACCTTGGCAAACGCCTATCTTGCGGTTGATGCAAATTTGGAGATTATTCCCGTCATCAACAAAATCGACCTGCCCTCGGCAGACGTTGACAAGTGCCGCACCGAAATTGAGGACGTCATTGGCATTCCCGCAGAGGGTTGCCCTGCGGTCTCTGCAAAAACAGGGCTTAATATTGAGGACGTACTCGAAGCCGTTGTGCGTGATATCCCCTCCCCCGAGGGTGACGAAAATGCACCGCTCAAGGCACTTATTTTTGACTCCTACTACGATAGCTATCTTGGCGTTGTGGTTAACATTCGCGTAGTTGACGGCTCGATTGCCGTAGGCGACAAAATTCGCTTGATGAGCACGGGCGCTGTATTTGATATTGTTGAGGTTGGCACAATGGAGCCCTTTGGACTTTCGAAGTGCGATCGCCTCTCTGCCGGTGAGGTTGGTTACTTTACCGCCTCGATTAAGAGCGTTAGCGACACACGCGTTGGTGATACCGTCACCTTGGTGTCAACTCCCACCGAAGAGCCTCTGCCCGGATTTAAGGCAGTACAGCCCATGGTTTATGCAGGTATTTATCCTGCCGACGGTGCTCGCTACGGTGATCTTCGCGATGCGCTTGAAAAGCTCCAACTCAACGATGCGGCTCTCATTTTTGAGCCCGAAACATCTATCGCTCTCGGATTTGGCTTCCGTTGCGGATTTTTGGGATTGCTCCATATGGAAATTATTGAGGAAAGACTTGAGCGCGAGTTCAATCTCGACCTCATCACCACCGCCCCCAGCGTAATTTACGAAATCAAACTCAAGGGCGGCGAGATTGTTCGCATCGATAACCCCACGAACTTCCCCACCCCCGATAATATTGAGGTAGCATACGAGCCTTTGGTAAAGGCGAACATCATCACACCCGTTGACTACGTTGGAGGGCTTATGGAGCTTTGCCAAAACCGTCGCGGTGTTTTCATTGATATGAAATACCTTGACCCCACACGTGTGGAGCTGCACTACAATTTGCCGCTGAACGAAATCATCTACGACTTCTTTGATGCACTCAAGAGCCGCTCTCGCGGTTATGCTTCTCTCGACTACGAACTGCTTGGATATGAGCCCAGCAAGCTTGTAAAGCTTGACTTCTTGCTCAACGGCGAGCAAGTGGATGCGCTCTCCTTTATTGTACACGAAGAAAAAGCATACGGACGTGCACGCAAACTCGCGGAAAAGCTCAAGGAAAACATTCCGCGTCAATTGTTTGAGGTTCCGATTCAAGCGGCGATTGGCACAAAGATCATCGCACGCGAAACCGTTAAGGCAATGCGCAAGGACGTGCTTGCCAAGTGTTATGGCGGTGACATTACCCGTAAAAAGAAACTGCTTGAAAAGCAAAAAGAAGGTAAAAAGAAGATGCGTCAACTTGGTTCTGTTCAAGTCTCCCCCGAGGCGTTTATGGCAGTTCTCAAACTTGATGACGAACAATAATCAACAAAAAAGAGCAAACACGTTTGTGTTTGCTCTTTTTAATGTCATTCTTCTATTGAAGCAAAATAGGTGATGATGCCATTGTAAATGCCTTGTGCAAAGAGTTCGGGAGATTCATCCAACAAGGTAGCATCCCCCCAGTTGCTGATAAATCCCATTTCCACAAGTGTTGCCGGCATTTTTGCGTTTTTGAGGACGCGATAATCAGCCGTTTTCATTCCGCGATTCCGCAAACCGGTGGCAGTTTGCAATTTTTCTAAAAGCGATGCGCCAAGCGCATATCCCTCATTTTCGGTATTGAGTGCATATACCTCAAGTCCGCTTGCCGATGGTACATCCGAAGAATTGATATGCAAGCTGATAAAATAATCCGCTCCCCACTCTTCGGCATCGTTTACGCGAAAATCGAGTGCAGAATCGTTATCGGTCCCCAAAATTGTTTCGGGTGTGGGACGCGAAAGGCGAACCTCAAAACGGGCATCTTGTTTCAGCAACTCTGCAAGAAGCATACCGATTTCATAGGTCAAATCTTGCTCATATAATCCAAGAGATTCGTTAGAAGCTCCCGTGTTCCAAGACGGTGGGTGCGTGGGCGAGAAGGGGTTGTGACCTTGATCGATGTAAATTTTGATTTTTTCTTGCGGAGTGATTTCCTCGGGCGGTTGCTCGGTTGTGGTTTCCTGCGGTGTTGTCTCGGGAGGTGTCGTCTCTTCGGGTGGAGAAAATGCCGTTGTTGTTTCAAGCGGTGTTGTCTCTTCCTCGGGCGTGGTAACCTCGAGGGGTGGGTCATCCATTATGGTTTCTTTGGGTGTAGTTTCTTCCGGTGTTGTTACAGGCGGAATGGTTTCGGTGGGTGTGGTTGGCGGTGTGACGTTGGAATTTGGTAATGTTGTATCCGCAGCCGTGGTATAAAAATCCCCTTCTTCGGGATGGATGCAACCTCCCAGAAGTGCAGCACACATCACAAGCAACAAAGCCACCAAAAGCGCTTTGTTTTTATATAGATTCATAAAATCTCCATTCTTTTGTTCTTGCCTTTATTTTATCAAAAAAGCAGCTTTTTGTCAAGGTGTTTTTTGTCTAAATCAAGAAGAAAAAAAGTTCTCTATTCCCTGATAGATTCCCTGTGCAAAGAGACGTGGATTTTCGTTCATAAGTGCGGCATCGCCGGGATTGGAAATAAAGCCGAGCTCCACAAGCACCGCAGGCATTGCCGTGCGGCGAAGAACATAAAGCCCCGGGCGCACTTTCATGCCGCGATTGCGCAAACCTGTGACATTGGTAATACCCTCAACGATATCCTCTCCCAAGGAAAACGCGCGCGATGGTTGGGAATAGGCAAACGCCTCGGTGCCGCTGACATCGGGATTGGATGAAGCATTTGTGTGGATGCTGATGAAATAATCGGCTCCCCACGCGTTGGCATCCTCTACCCTCGCTCGCAAGCTTGTGGAATTACTCGTACCCAACGCAGATGTGGGCGTGGGACGTGAAAGCCGCACTTCATAATCGCCATCCGCTCGCAAAAGCGTGGCAAGCTCCTGCCCTACGCGGTAAGTGATATCCTGCTCGCGCAGTCCGTTCCCCTCCGCTCCCCCGTTGGGAGATTCGGGATTGTGCCCTTGGTCTATATATATTTTAATCGCCATAATAGCCTCCCCTGTTCTCGTTCTTCAATATAGTCTATGCCACAAATGAGAAAATTGCCAAAGGGGGTTGCAAATGAGGGGGAAATATGGTAGAATATAAAAAAGATAAACACAAACAACTTTCTTAACGGGCAGGGTCTTGGCGGTCCCTGACCGTTCGCGGCAGCAAGAGCGAGGGTTTCCCTCGCATCGACTGTCTATCCGTTTGTAACAGATTTACCTTTTGAAAATACGTTAGGAAAGTTTTTGGAGGTGTCGGAACCTTTTCTCAAAAAGGTTCTGACAAAAAAGAAAGGATACTCCCTATGAGCTCCATCAAGCAGATTGAAGACCGTGCAAAAGAAAAAAATCGCGTGCTCTCCGGCACGCTTTATCTGGTTGCCACACCGATTGGAAACTTGGCAGACCTTTCGGAAAGAGCCATCAAGGTGCTCTCCGAGGTGGATTTTATTGCCGCCGAGGACACACGCAATTCGATGCGACTCTTGACACATCTTGGCATTTCCAAGCCGATGGTCTCCTATTTTGAGCACAACAAGCGCGAACGCGGCGAGCAGATTGCGGCACGTTTGGAAGCCGGTGAGAGATGTGCACTCATTACCGATGCAGGCACGCCCGCCATCAGCGACCCCGGTGAGGATATGGTGGCATTGTGTGCAGAGCGTGGCATTCCCGTAACCTCTGTCCCCGGGCCTGTGGCATCGATTGTGGCGCTTACCCTTTCGGGTCTGCCGACCGGCAGATTTACCTTTGAAGGCTTTCTTTCGGTGAATAAAGCGGAGCGTCGCGCGCATCTTTCGGCTCTTGCAAACGAGACAAGAACCATGCTCTTTCACGAAGCTCCCCACAAATTGGAAGCAACATTGGACGATTTTGTGCGCGCCTTTGGTGCGGATCGTCGCATTGCCATTTGCCGTGAATTGACCAAGGCGCACGAGGAAATTTTGCGTTTGACCCTTGCCGAAGCGGTTGCCCACTACAAGGAACAAAGCCCACGCGGTGAATACGTGCTTGTGGTTGAGGGTGCCAAGGATGCCGTATCATCGAACTTTTGGGATGCGATGGACGTTCCCTCTCACGTTGGGCACTACATTGACGGCGGCATGTCAAAAATGGATGCCATCAAGCAGGTTGCTCGCGACCGCGGAGTGGCAAAAAACGAGATTTATAAACAGATGGTTGACTGATATACAAAAAGAACCTATCTCACCTTGAGATAGGTTCTTTTCTTTACTTTCGCAAATCAATCTCAACGCTTCCCTTTGCGGGGGTAACGGTTTCGATGATGATATAAACCGTTTTGCCGCTTTCTATGTATCCACGGCGTTCGTCAATGCTCTGGCCTGCTTTGAGGTTGAAGAGGAGTTCTTTTTGACCGAAAGCATCATAATAGACGTTGATTTCGCCATCTTCGAGGGATGCGTTGCATCCGATGGAGTTTTCAAGTCCTGTTCCCTTCATCTTCAATTTGAGCACTACGGTGCCATCCAAATAGTTGAATTTTGCGCTTCCTCGCTCGCCCATTTCGCTGCGAACAAGCCCCAATGCTTTATAGCTGCTAACATAGCGAAAATCACAGGATGCAAAAGAAAGAACAAGTGTTAAACACAACACAACCAAAAATATTTTCTTCATATTTTCTATCCTTTTTCAAACAAAATATCCATTATATGTTGCATGTTTTGCGGCACGGGAGCCGAAAATTGCATTTCTTCCCTTGTGCGTGGGTGGGTGAGGTGAAGCTCGCCTGCGTGCAAGCATTGACCTACAATATGCTTTTTGTGGCGCGCTTCAAACTTGGTGTTGGCTCCACCGTACACGGTGTCACCGAGGAGCGGATGCCCAACAGATGCCATGTGTACGCGAATTTGGTGGGTTCTTCCCGTTTCGAGCTGACAACGCACAAGTGTAAAGGAATTGCCGTCTGCATCGCCGCGTGCGAGCACCGACCAATGCGTGATAGCATCGCGTGAGCGCAATTCGCTGTTGTGAATAACCGCCATCTTTTTGCGGTCGATCGGATGGCGACCGATGGGAGCGTCAACAGTTCCGCTCTCCTCGCGGAAGTTCCCCACCGCGATTGCGGTGTAGATGCGACTGATGTGATGTCCTTTTAATTGTTCAGACAAAAACAGATGTGCTTCATCGTTTTTGGCAACCACCAAAAGTCCGCTTGTATCCTTATCGATGCGATGCACAATGCCCGGGCGAATCACACCGCCCACACCCGAAAGTGAGGTTCCGCAATGATACAGAAGCGCATTGACAAGTGTTCCCGTCGGATTTCCTGCGGCAGGGTGCACAACCATGCCCACGGGCTTGTTGATAACAATGATGTCATCATCCTCATACACAATATCGAGTGGGATATTTTCGGGGAGTGCCTCGGCGGCTTCGGGCTCGGGGAGTGTGATTTCCACCCAGTCGCCCACACTCACCTTGTAATTTTTGGCAACCGATTTGCCGTTGACGCTCACTGCGCCATCTTCAATCAGTCTTGCAGCCGCCGAACGCGTCAGTTCTGCGTTGATTGCCGCAAATTGGTCAAGACGTACGCCTTTGTCCTCTGCTTGCACCGTAAAGCACAATAGATTGGATTCGGCATCGTTATTCCACAGTTGTGTCATTCTCGTTGTTCTCCTCGGGAGTTTTTGCCGCTTCTGCCTTTTGCGCTTTTTCCAATTTGATTTCTTTGACAAGATCAAGGATAAGGCAAAGCATCATAATGCCGGCACCTACACAAACAAAGGAATCGGCAACGTTGAAAACAGCAAAATTGATGAGGGTAAAGTCGATAAAGTCAACAACGTATCCTAAAAAGATGCGGTCGATCATGTTTCCAATGCCGCCACCGATAATCATTGCCATGGAAATTTGCATCCAACGGTTCTCGGGGCGAAAACGGAACAAATAAACGAGCAAAGCAATGATGGAAACGGTGGAAAAAACCATAAATACCCAACGGTGGTCTTTCATCATTCCAAATGCCATACCCGTGTTTTCTACATAGGTAAAGTGCAAAACCTCGGGCCACAGAGGGAAAGAGGGTTCCCCTTGCAAATTGACAACCGCCAACCACTTGGTGAGTTGATCAAGTCCTATGGCTCCGGCAATAATGGCAATTAAAATAATTGTCATAAC
>JAZOMJ010000118.1:0-2281 GCA_045653865.1 Eubacteriales bacterium | reverse complement strand
ACTTCTCCACCTCGCCCGATACGGTTTCCAAGACCCTTGAGGCAGAGGAATATGTTATTTTTGCCATAGAATCTATATAATTTTTTAGTGAAAAGGGCGGGTTTGTACCGCCTTTTTCTCTTTTTTGCAATTTTTTTAATTTTTTTCAAAAAAACTATTGACAAATGAAAAAACTTTTGATATAATACTTAAGCGCGGGGTGGAAGGTTAGCTCAGTTGGGAGAGCATCTGCCTTACAAGCAGAGGGTCACAGGTTCGAGCCCTGTACTTTCCACCAAACTTGCAATAGCAAGTTATATATCGGTTTGGCTTGGTAGCTCAGTTGGTTAGAGCGCTAGCCTGTCACGCTAGAGGTCGTGGGTTCGAGCCCCATCCGAGTCGCCACCGATATGCCTCTGTAGCTCAGTTGGTAGAGCAGGGGACTGAAAATCCCCGTGTCGTTGGTTCGATTCCGACCGGAGGCACCATTTCCGCGGATTTAGCTCATTTGGTAGAGCGCCACCTTGCCAAGGTGGAGGTGGCGGGTTCGAGCCCCGTAATCCGCTCCAATCACGGGCACGAAGTATCGTGCCCGTTTCTTTTCAAAAGCAGTGGCGATCGACGCGGCTTTTGAATATTATACGGAATAGGGAAACGCTCCCCGTCCCGAGCTGAACGGCGCCATGGCCAAGCGGTAAGGCAAAGGTCTGCAACACCTCTATCCCCGGTCCGATTCCGGGTGGCGCCTCCAAAAAAAGGAACTAATCTTTATGGTTAGTTCCTTTTTTTGTGCGCTTTGAATGAGAAAGAACTCTTCTTTCTGTGTGGTTGTCATAACTGCGTTTTCACCTTTTTATCCAATTTTTTGTCTAATTGGTTTCCAAACTGGTTTCTAAACTGGTTCCAAATTCGAGGAGGAAAACAACAAATGAGACAAGCAAATGTGAATGGAAAAGGTGCCATTTTTCAAGTCTCCGACACAAAATGGATAGCCAAGATATGTCTTGGTGTAGACGAGAACGGCAAGCCCATTATCAAACAATTCTCTGGTAAAACAGAAGCGATCGCCAAGAAGAAGCTTCGGGATTTTAAGAAGACTGCCGACTACGCGGAAAAACATCTCCCGAGTACCGATACCGTAAAAGCATATTTCACCGCTTGGATGAAAGACTATCGCTTTCATAAACTTAAGCCCTCGAGCTATGACAGATTGGAGAGCACGGTGGTCAATCACATCTTTCCACATTTGGGAAATATGAAAGTGGACAAGGTCACGCGGAATCACATTCAGGGACTCATCAACCAACTTTACAGCGAGAAAAATCTCTCTTATTCCAGCATCAAAAAGGTGTATGTCGCGCTCAATGCTTGCTATAAACACGCGCTTATTGAGGGGACGGTTCTTCGAAATCCGTGCGTCGGCATCTCTCTCCCGAGCGCATCCGAGAGGACGAAAGAGGTCGTTTCTCTTTCTGAAGAAGAGGTAGAAAAATTAAGAACCGCCATCACATCAACGGAGAATTCTTGCCCTTTTGCACACGCCTATCTCCTCATTCTCAACACAGGACTGCGAATGGGAGAGGCACTGTCCTTGAGATGGGAAGACGTCGACTTCGCAAACAAAACGATTACCGTCAACAAAAACAATATCCTATCCAAGAAGCGAGACGAGAACGGAGACCGCCTCGGCGGCTACGAACTGCAAACCCAAAGCACCACCAAGACCGCAAGCGGCAAGAGAACCATCCCAATGAACCGCTCGGCAGAAGCAGCCCTCTTGGAACTCAAAAAGGGCAACCATACGCCTCACGTAATCGTCAACAGCAAACAGCATAGCGTTCTGCCAAACAACTTTGCAAAGTCCTTCAAAGGCATCTTAAAACGCGCCGAAATGGCACCCTACGGCATCCACGCACTGCGCCACACCTTCGCAAGTATGCTCTTCTCAAAAGGCGTAGACGTCAAAATCGTGAGTAAACTCCTGGGGCATTCCTCGGTTAAAATCACTTATGATACTTATGTGCATTTGTTTGAAAAAGACTTTGAAGGAGTGACTGAGGTGTTGGATTGAGAGTGATTAATTAGGAAAATATATAGCGTTTTCTAGTTAAAAAGCACAATTTGAAATAATTGAATCAATAGAACAAGAGGTCTAGGATTATGCCTAGACCTTTTTGTTTTTTTAAGTGATAATTAATATGAGAAAATTAAAATGTTGCTGACAGTATCAAAAGTAAGATTCGCGGTTGTTGAAAAAATTCAACGTTCCTTTAATTAATTGAAGGGAATCTCTTGATTTCTG
>JAZOMJ010000117.1:0-9714 GCA_045653865.1 Eubacteriales bacterium | reverse complement strand
GAAAGGCGTTAAGATCGTATCCGCCACCGCAGACCCCGCAAAGATCCCCGAAGATGCAAAAGGCCTCAAGAAAATAAAGATCCCCACAACGGGCGTTCTTTTAGATAAGAAATAATTTTGAAAGGATATACATATCATGTCTAACCAAGAAAGAAAGTCTAAAATCTCTACCCCCACACGCATTCTCGCGCTCGTTCTCTCGATCCTCGTAGGCGGTTCCGCTCTCACAGGCATCATCTATATGCTTGTCAATCTGTTTGCATAAACCGTAACAAACAAAAACTCCCGTTCATCGTTTTGATGAACGGGAGTTTTTGTTTCATTGTTATACTCGGACGACTTGACAAAAGGCGGCTACATTTGATTCTACTATCTTAGCGGATGGGGTCTTGGTGGGGCTCGCTGCGGCTCGGTCACGCTCACGTTCTGACAGTCCACCGGACTGTCATTCATTGCGTTCGCGCCGCTTCGCTACCTGCGAGCTTGCGAGAGCCAAAGCGAGGTTTACCCTCGCGCCAACTGTCTATCCGTGGCTTTGGAGTTTCTTTTTGTGATTTCTGTTAGAGAGTTCTTGAAAGGGGCGTGGGGAAAACTTCTTGCAAGAAGTTTTCCCCACAAACGCGTCCTATTTATCAAACAAATAATCAACCTTGCCGGTGAGCAGTGCCACCACGCCGCGGTAGACGACGTCGGGGCGATCGCGGAAGGTTTTGCGCATTTGGTGCGCGCGGTATTCCGAATCGACGTTGAGCTTGGTCTCAAAGATGGTTTTATTTTTCTCTTTGAGAGTGAGCACAACATCGTAGGTGTTGTCGGCACGGCGCTCGGTTGTGCAATCAACGGTGACACCACGGCGCTGAAAATCGAGGTAGCGCAATGCATAGGTCATGCTTTTGTCAAGCACGGCAGGCAGAATGTCGGAGCGGAGCTGCTCGGCAACCATAGTGCCCTTTCGCGTAACGGAATAAAGCATTTCACCGCGCTCGTCCTTGCCGGCTTCTTCAATCAAGCCACCGTCGAGCATTTCGTGAAATGCCATAGCAAAATCGAGATACATGACGTAATCGTTTTGCATAACAATATCGTTGATGGTGACGAAGCTGAGCGGATAATTGATGTTTCGCATAAGATACAAAACAAAAATTTTAACGGTGCTCATGCCTCCAATGGGTGATGTTGGCATAAAATATTCCCCCTTTCAGGGCTTTTTTCAATCAAAATCGTTCTTTCCTCAAAAGTATAGCATATTTTTTTATTTTTTTCAATAGTTTTATTTGCATTTTGAAAGATTTTGTGGTATGATATAAGGGAAGATATGACAAAGCCGTCGAATGGCGGTGTTTTTCCCCGAAAGGAGCTTTCCCCTTATGTTACAAATTGCACTTCTTGGCTTTGGTGTGGTTGGTAGCGGAACCGCTGAGGTTCTTGCCAAAAATCAAAAACAAATTGCCGCTTACTGCGGTGACGAAGTCAACGTAAAATACATTCTCGACCTGCGCGAATTTCCCGAGCACCCCTTGGGTGACCGCGTTGTGCACGACATTCAAATTATTCTCGACGACCCCGAAGTTGTTTTGGTTGCCGAAATGATGGGCGGTGCACACCCTGCCTATGACTTCACCTGCGCGGCTCTGAAAGCAGGCAAGCACGTGGTTACCTCTAACAAAGAGGTGGTTGCCACATTTGGCGCAGAGCTTTTGAATTTGGCGCGCGAGAACCACGTCTCCTACCTCTTTGAGGCGAGCGTTGGCGGTGGTATTCCAATCATCCGCCCGATGCAAACAGACCTTGCATCCAATGAAATTCTCGCAGTGAGCGGAATTTTGAACGGCACAACCAACTTTATTTTGACCAAAATGAAGAACGAGGGCGCGGCTTTTTCGGACGTGCTCAAATTGGCGCAACAAAAGGGCTATGCCGAGGCAAACCCTGCCGCTGACGTGGAGGGTCTTGATGCCGCACGCAAAATTGTTATTCTTGCCGCTCTTGCCTTTGGCAAGCTCCTTGACCCCAACAAGATTTCTACCACGGGTATTACAGGCATCACAGGAGAGCATACCGCTCTTGCAGACAAGCTTGGCGGTGCTGTAAAGCTCATCGGTCACACACAATGCGTAAACGGTCAAGTATTGGCACTCGTTTCCCCGTTCTTGGTTCTCTCATCGAACCCCATCAGCCACGTTGATGACGTTTACAACGGTATTCTCGTGGACACCAATATGCTTGGCCGCGCACTCTTCTACGGAGCAGGTGCCGGCAAGCTTCCCACCGCAAGCGCAGTTGTGGCAGATATCCTTGACATTCTCTCGGGTCGCTCCACCGACCGCCGTTTGCCCCGTTGGACAGTTGCCACCGATGATGAAATTGCCAACGCAGATGCGCTCTGTTGCCGTCGCGCATACGTATTTGAGGGTTGCCCCAGATGCGAGGCAAAAGCAAAGACCGCACTTGCCACCGAGGATAGCGTATGGCTCTCCGAGCGCAAGTTTGCAGTAATCGGCAGTAAAATGACCGCCACCGATGCAAATGATGCTATTGAAGCCACGGGACTCTCTCCCATACTCTCCTTGCCGGTGTTGGAATAATGAAATAAAAAAGAAAAGCAGAGATTGAAAAGTCTCTGCTTTTTTGTCACAAAAAATCGAAAGAAGGTATTTACAAATAAATATTTTTATGATATACTTTATGGCAGTAAGTTCCGAGAGGTTGTTTGATGGGGGTTCCCCATATCCGCAAAAAGCGGCTCGACAATAGTATTCTCCCTACCGGGCTCTTTTTTTGTGCTATGAAAATCGCCAAAACATCAAACGGACTTCAAAAAAATTTTTGGAGGAGAAAAAATGAAACTCATCTACAATGTCAAAGACAAACCCAAGTTTAGCCAAGTGCTGATCTTCGCGTTCCAACAACTGCTTGCTATTATGGCAGCAACCATCGTTGTTCCGATCATCATCAATAGCCGTTCCGCAGAAAATGCCGCGATCGGAATTGGCACTGCCAGCGAGCTGAGTACCACAGCCGCCCTGCTCGGTGCAGGTATCGGTACTCTCGTTTATCTGCTTTTCACAAAGTTTAGAAGCCCCGTATTCCTTGGTTCTTCCTTTGCGTTTCTTGGCCCTATGACAGCTGCATTTGCAGGCTCTGTTTCTATGGCGGCAGGCTATGTTGGCTTGATTCTCGGTGCTATTATGGCAGGTCTCGTTTACGTTGTCATTGCAATTGTTATTAAACTTGTAGGCGTAAAGTGGATCAATAAGCTGATGCCCCCCGTTGTTATCGGCCCCACCGTTGCTCTCATCGGTCTCTCCTTGGCAGGTGCCGCTGTTAACGACCTCAACACCGCTCCCGCAGGTGGCTCCAACTACGTAGCTATTATTTGCGGTCTTGTTACTCTTGCCGTTGTAATGCTCTGCTCCGTATTTGGCAAAAAGACTCTTAAAATGATTCCCTTTATCATCGGTATTCTTGCAGGTTACCTCACCGCTACCATCTTCACTCTGATTGGTATGGCAACCGGCAACGATGCGCTCCTTGTTATCGACTTTAGCGCATTTGCAAATATGAAGTGGGTTCCCGACTTTGCATTTGTAACCGCATTCAAGGGACTCTCCGACATTGATGCTTCCTACATTGCAACCATTGCTGTAGCTTACATTCCCGTAGCATTTGTTGTTTTTGCAGAACACGTTGCTGACCACAAGAACCTTTCTTCTATCATCGAAAACGACCTTCTCGAAGAGCCCGGCTTGCACCGCACCCTGCTTGGTGACGGCGTAGGCTCTATGGCAGGCGCATTCTTTGGCGGATGCCCCAACACCACCTACGGTGAATCGGTTGGTTGTGTTGCAATTTCGGGTAACGCATCTATTGTAACCATCATTACAACTGCTATTATGGCAATTGTTATTTCCTTCTTTGCTCCCTTTGCGGCATTCCTTTCCACCATTCCCAACTGCGTAATGGGCGGCGTTTGCATCGCTCTTTACGGTTTTATTGCAGTTTCCGGTTTGAAGATGATTCAAAAGGTAGACCTCGGTGACAACCGCAACCTCTTTGTTGTTGCGGCAATCCTCATCCCCGGTATCGGTCAGTTCTCTCTCTCCTTTGGTAAGATTGCCCTCACCACCATTGCTTGCGCACTCATCCTCGGTATTCTTGCAAACACAATGCTCTCCAAAAAGGACAAAAAAGCAGAATAATTCACACTAAACATTTCGAGCCGAACACGCACGTGTTCGGCTCTTTTGCTTGACAGATGTCAAAATTTGTGCTATAATGAATTGGACAACACGGAGGTTGGTACAATGGAAAAAAAGGAAACCAGAATTCTATTAAATTATCAAGAGCTATTAAAAAAACCAAACTTAGTATTGCGCCGCGAAAGCTCCGAAATCTCAACGGAACGAGCAAAACTTGAAAAAATCTCAGACAAACATTATAAAAGGACCGCCAGAAAACTGCGTTGGCACCTTCTTTGGTCAGGCAAATTTTTGCTTATAGCGCTTTTATCGCCCATAGCTTCGATTGGAAGCATGCCATTCATCGAATGTATTTTCTTTGGTTTAATAATGATTCTCCTTGCCATTCTTTTGGAATGGATAAATAGAAAAAGAATAGAATATTGGCAAATACAAATGTTTTTACCCTTGGGTAAAAAAACAGGTGCCCTGTTAGAGAAATTTGAAAAACAAGCGAAACAATATTTCGAGATTCCCGACAATGCAATTATCATACACCTTTTATCACCCTATGATTCAGAAGACAAGAAGAAGAAAACAACAGGTCAAAGAGGAAAAATCATCTACAAACGCACCCCTCTTTCCGCTTTTGTAAGGGATGGAAACCTATGCCTTTGGAATGACGCTGACCTTTGCGGATTTCCACTTGATGCAATCGAATCTATTATAATGGTAAAACGTCCTCTTACTTATTTAAGTGAATCGCTCCTTCCATTTCCCGAAGAAGATGTGGCAAAAGAGTACAACATTAAATCTAAACCTATCAATCAATTTATAACACACCATACCATGCCTTGTTATGGCTCAATGTACATCGATTATAAGGGTGAGCATTTCGAAATACGCTTCCCTATTTTTGAAGCAAAAGAAATATTGAAATTGGTAAACTATAAAAAACTCAAAAAGGAAAAAAATAAATCATGGAACGAAAAAACATCCTCATCTCGAACAGCATTGATGAAAACTTTATATTGCGCCGCGAAAGCGAAGCAATGGCTAAAAAAAGACGTGAGCTTGCCGAAAAACTGACCGCGGAATTTCAAAAGACCATCAAAAAAGCACTGTTTCGAAAACTTCCCTCCTTTGCGGCATTGATTGCCGGAGCTGTGCTTGGTTTGGTCGCTTTTGAAAACAACGGCCAATCAATCGCCCTTACCATTGCTTCTGCGGCAATGATTGCCTTGGGTGTTGTGCTTGCCATCCTAAACCGCAAAAAGGAAAAGGCAGAGGAAGATAAGCCTAACGAGGCACTTGTAGCGTTGGATGCGCTCTATCAAGCATTTGACGAAGAAGTAAAGAACGACCTCGGTGTTCCCGCGGATGCGGTTGAGATTGGGCTCTTTACAGAGAGCGGAGACCTGCACATGAACGGTCAACCGATTTACAGCAACTACAACGCCTTTGCCTTTGTGGAAAATGATACCCTTTGTTTTTGGCAGTACGGTGAAATTCTCGGCGGCATTCCCCTGAATGAAATCGAAAGCTTGGTAAAGGTCAATGCCCCCATCACCTTTGATAATTGGAAATCGGACGACGCCCACGACTCCCCCAAATATGCACAGTACGGCATTCAATTAATGAACGAAAACGGTGAGTTCACTATGACGGGCTACTATTCCCTGCGAATTATGCACGAAGAAGAACCCTTTGAGATTCGCTTCCCCCTGTTTGATGCCGATGCTTTGCTTGGCTTGCTCAACCTTGAAATTACCGAAGAATAATCAAACAAAAAAACACTCTACAAAAATTGGTCAATACCATTCTGCTAACACAAAAAGCCTTCTCCTCAAGGAGAAGGCTTTAGATTTGTTTGCAATTTGCCGATTTTTAAGTTTGGATCGCATATAAGAACGCCTCACCGCTCGGTGAGGCGTTTTTTTTAGTGATCATTTAAAACATAGTTAACACCGTCTTGAATGTGCAAATCCCACCATTTCCAGGTGTGGTTGCCCTCGGAGGTTTTGAGGACGTGCGGAACATCAAGAGCGGTCAAATGCTCGTCCATCGCGTAGTTGATATCCACCAAGGAGTCCTCAAGGCCACACCACAGATAGAGTTTTGGAAAAGGCTTGCCGTTCTCCTTGTTCGCCTTTGAGAGCGCAAACAAATCGTGCTCACTGCCTGCAAGCTCCAATGCATCCTTGATTGCATAGCCAAAAATGCTTTGCCATTCGCTCAGGTTGTAGGCTCTGCCGCGTCTTGTGACGTCAAAAGAGCCCGAAAGAGAAATGCAAGCGCCATATTGCTCGGGGCAAGCAAGCGCCAATTTGAGGGCACCGTAGCCGCCCATAGAAAGCCCTGCCACAATATTGTCCTCACGCGCGGCACTCATTCCCGAGAACATTTCACGGCAAACCTCGGGAAGCTCTTTTGTGATAAAATTGAAATAATTTGCACCGTATGCGGTGTTTGTATACCAACTTCGCGATGCGTTTGGCATCACCACGGCAATGCCCCACTCATTGGCATAACGTTCAATCGAGGAATAACGCATCCACGCCGTGTGATCGTCGCTCAAGCCGTGCAACAGCCACAGCGTTTTGTATGGGGTTGTTGATTTGCGGCATTTTTCGGGAATCAGCACGTTTACCGCCGCCGATTTGCCCAACTCTTTTGAATAAAAATCCATTTGTAAAAACATATCTTCTATCTCCTATTCATTCCATCAGTGCCCACGTGTTATCGTCGCTATACTCGATTTCTTCCGAAAGAATGCTTGCCAAGGTTGCCGCATCCTGCAGGGCTTGGGCATTCTCGGTGCACAAGAGGGCTGCAAGCAACCGCTCGCAGAACAAGCAAAATGACAGACGTGTGGCAAAATCTTCTTCGTCAACCGCCTCGGTAGCGTGGCGATAAATCAAATACGCCAAAAAGCGTTTTAAGTACTCTTCTTGATCGGCTCCCGTGGGGCGCAGTGCCGAGGAATAGCGCAAAAACAGTTCCTTATGTTCGACATTCAAATACTCCAACGAATCCAGAATTTGCAAGCAATGGCTATCCTCTCCCACATTGATGGAATAGGCATCATAAATCTCTTTCAGCGCGTCGGCATAGTCCTTTCCCTCTTGCAAAATGGCATACAGTTTTGCACGCTCCGCGCGACCGTCAAAAAAAATACCGTCGGGCTCGGTTGACACGTCTCCGACCTCTTCCATAGATGCGAAATCGGGGGACGAGAGAATCAGCCTTGCCGCCTCGGGACAGGACATACCAAGACCGATCTCGGCAACGCTTGTAAAGTTGTAAAACCTTGGATGCTCGCGGCAAATATCGCAAAGATAGTCCTCACCCACGCTAAGAATGATTTTGCAAAGCCCGTGCTCGTCAAGATGTGGGCATCTATCTCCCTCGCAAAGCCGAAAGTGCGGAGTCTCTCCCCACTCGATGCTACCACAAATGGTAGCTCCGTAACCGTTTTTCAGTTGTTTGTATTTTTCAAGAGTGGTCTTATCAATGTCAATTTCCCAACCAATGCAGCAGCTGTGCTCGCACGCATCGGCAATGCATTTGAATTTTTTGTAATAGGTAGGGACGTAGAGTTTCATAGGCATTCCTTCGCGTTGTAAAATTCTGATTCTATTATAGCACAGATAACATAGAAATGCAAGAAAAATTGCAGAAGAAAAGGGATGGCGAGTGCCATCCCTTTTTTCGCATACGATTACAGACTTTGCACACAGTTTGCGGCGTGGAATCATTACTTACCAACGAAGTCTATGTGCCCAATCTACCTATATAACAATTCACAATAAAAGGTAATTCAGCCGCCCCAGTGCTAAAATGTTTACGAAAAACGCTCTTGCATTTATTTACATATTCATCGAAGTTTGCATCATTCGGCAGCGGTGCAGTTGCAGAAGAAAGCAGATTGTTAATATATCTTTCTTCGTCAAAAGTCAGTGTGTACTCAAAACGAACGTATTCGATAAATCCTTTGCCAAAGAATTCTTTTGCATCACTTAAATCTTGCTCGGAATAGTGCTTGATTTCTTCAATTCGTTTGGCCGCCTCGGTATTGTTTGATATTCTCAAAATAGCTACGTGCTTTTGTTTTTTCAATATACGCTTGCATTCTTTGCGAAATTTATCCTTATCGAACCAATGAAACGCAGTTCCTACAACCACAGCGTCGCAAGAAAACATTGGAATATCGGTTTTTTCGGCAAAATTTTGAAAAAATTTGATGTTTTGATATTGAGATAGATTTTGGGTAAGCTCAAAAAACATATCTTTGTTTGGCTCTACGGCATATACTGAACAACCAAAATCAAGAAAAGGCTTCGTTAATATCCCCGTCCCTGCTCCTATATCAGCTATCACACTATCGGAGCTCAAACTGAATTTGCTAATCAAATAATCAATACATTCTTGTGGATATACAGGACGGCTATTGTAGAATTGACTTTTGCCATTGAATTTATGTTCGTTGGTCACTTGAGGTCTCCTTTGCTGTGTTGATGAATGAGATTAGCGTTTTACGGATAGACTGATCCCTTGGCGATGATGAGTTGCGAAAATCTCCCAAAAAGAGATTTTCCAACTATACCGGCAAACGAAGCTATGTAGTCAAGCATATGGTCTCTTGTTTTTCAAATCTTTCAAAAATCGTTTCTGCCGCTTTTTTGCTAATTTTGTACCGACGAGAATTGCCAAAAAATATGTTACTCCAAATATTAGAGCAGAAGCAAGCGCTGCAAGAATGGTTGGATATTCATCTTTTCCTATGCCGATCAAGCGTGACAGATGATACCCCAAAACAGCAATCAGATAGTTGTTGTGGGTAGGGAGATACACAATAATTGAAAGAAGAATATAAAACCCTACACCGCCACTCGATATTAAAAGCGTATCCCGAGTGCTGTAACGATATGAACTATCATCGCGCATTTGAAAAAGCATCAAAAAGAAAAATCCAAAAATGATACCTATAACAGACATAATCAGATCTTCGCCGAAATTGCCGTTGGGGTGAGTGCCACGCCAAATATAAAGTGGGACAATAGAGACGAGAAACGAAAGCCAAGCGGAAGCTAAAATTCGAAGGCTCATTAAAAAAACGTTTGCAATTTTTTCTTTCATAGCATATTCCCTTTTGATGAGATTTGTCAATTTTCCTTTTGCTGTGTTGATGGAGGCGATAACACCTTTCTTGGTTTCATTATACCACAAAATCGCGGGGAGGTCAAGAGGAAATGAATGAAATCGTGGCGTTGCCGCGATGAAATCCTCGCAAGCCGCAAGCGTCTTTCTCGGCGCGAGTTTGCTCGGTGGTCTCTCCCCACCGTTTCGCAAGCGAAACCGCAAACGTCGCCACGGCTTGGCTTCGCCTCGGACGTGCTTTCTCAAAGCTTTCTGCCCCTGCCAAAACAAAAAGGTCGCCGATTGGCGCAATCCCTGCGGCAGAAGGACTCTGAACCAAGCCTCGCAAGCCGCAAGCGTCTTTCTCGGCGCGAGTTTGCTTTGCAAACATCGCCAC
>JAZOMJ010000116.1:0-6331 GCA_045653865.1 Eubacteriales bacterium | reverse complement strand
CAACGCAACGGAGCGCAAAAAATCCGAAGAGCTTTTGCGCAGCCACCCCGACATCCCCGCAGACACGCCTATCGTGTTTTATTCGGCGCTCAAGGGTGACGGACGCGCCGACCTTTGGAAGCTGATTGCAGACTACACCGGTTTAAAGCTGTAATTTTTTTGAAAGTGAGAACCGTTTTTTACCATGTTACTCGAAATTCTTTCCGGTGGTAATATCACCGATATCATCATTTCCCTTTTGTTCAGTATGCCCATCATTATGTTTGCGCTCTCTCTGCACGAGACGGCACACGGCTATGTGGCATACAAGTGCGGTGACCACACCGCCTACAACCTTGGGCGTTTGACGCTTAACCCCATAAAGCACATTGACCCAATGGGATTTTTGTGCATGCTTGTGCTCGGCTTCGGTTGGGCAAAGCCTGTACCAATCAATACCCGTAATTTTCGCAATCCCAAGCGCGGCATGGCACTCTCTGCTCTGGCAGGCCCCGCATCCAATGCGATTGTGGGATTGCTCAGTGCTGTTTTCTATGGTTTTTTCGTTGCTTTGCAAGCTTATCTCACCTACCGCGGCATTTCTCCTTTTGCTTTGACTTGCCTTGGATACACTTGTGATTTGTTTGCACTCTCGGCGCTTTACAACTTCTTGTTTATGGCGTTTAACCTTATCCCTATCCCTCCGTTTGACGGCTCACGCATTGCGTTTGCCTTTTTGCCCCCCAAGATTTATTTTGGATTGATGAAGCACGAGCGCCAAATCATGTTCGGTTTGCTGATTGCACTCTTCCTGCTTTCACGCTTCTTCAACTTTTCTCCTTTTTCTTGGGTTGCAAGAGAACTCACCTCCGCAATTGCAAATCCCGTTTACAAACTGTTTATCAACGTGTTTGCATCACTCATCTGACACGATAACTTTTAGAAAGGATCCGACCTCATCTTATGGAAGCACTCACTTACCGATTGGATCAGTTTGAGGGCCCTCTTGACCTGCTTTTGATGCTGATTCAAAAGAACAAAGTGAATATTATCGATATTCCCATCGCACTCATCTGCGACCAATACCTTGAATACCTCAAGGCGGCGCAGGATATGGATATGGAGATTGCGGGTGAATTTATCGTTATGGCGAGCGAATTGATGCTTATCAAGAGCCGCCTGCTCCTCCCCCGTGTTGAGGAAGACGAAAAGGATCCCCGCGCCGACCTTGCCGAAGCATTGCTCCGTTATCAGCAAGCAAAAGAGGCTGTGGCAAAAATGATTCCCCTTTACCAAACCTATAGCGGCCGTATGGTGAAAGACACCGATGAAATTTCGGTAGATACCTCCTACGTTGCCGATCAAGAAGTGACACAGCTTTGTGCCGCTGTCCGCCGCATTATTGCGGCAAACGAATCGCGCCCGCGCGCGGAAAGACAAACCTTTGCTCCTTTGGTTGCCAAGCCCATTATTCCCGTCGACGTCAAAATTGTGGGCATCCTGCACCGCATGTCTCGCAAGAGAGATACCTCAATGCAAGAGCTTTTACACGATGCCGTATCGCTTGGCGATATGATTGCCATCTTTTTGGGTATTTTGGAGCTTGTCAAGGTTCGCAAGATTTTAATTGACGAAGATCCCGACTCCTACACCGTTATTCACGGCGTCGATACACGCTTTGTGGTAAACGATGCACCTCCCACCGAGGGCGAAGAGGAGAAAGAATACAATCCCACCGTTCACGGAGACGAGCCTATACCGCTCTCCTCCAAAGCGGAAATGCACCGCGAGCAGAGACGCATCATTCGCGAAGCAAAGCTTGCCGAAAAGAAGCGTTTGCGCGCTGAAGAACGCGCTCGCCGTGCCGAAGAACGCCGCCGCGCCAAGGAAGAAGAGATGGGTCAGACACTGATTGATGCTGACATCATTCCCGAGGACGATAGCGATCTTGAAGCAGAGGCAAAAATTGCGGAGATGCTTGATAACCAACTCTCCGAGGATGATGAAGACCTCTTGGACGATATCGGTTTGGATATAAACGATATCATCAAATCGATGGCGAAACAAGCCAAAGACCTCCCCGATGACAATAAATAAAATTCCCCGAAAGGATTTAGCGCAGATATTATGGTAGAAAAGAAAGAATCGACTCCATACCTCGAGCAGCTGACAAGCGAGCAGGATTTAAAACAGGTAATTGAAGCCATCCTGTACGCCGCCGGCTACCCGATGCGATATGACAAGCTGGGTGAGCTTTTGGGTTTGAGTACAAAAGACGTGAAAACGTTGGTGCGCTCAATGGCAGATCATTTTGCCGAAGAGGATACGCATCACGGCATTCAGTTGTTGCTCTACCCCACCACCTGTCAGCTCGCTACAAAGGAGCGTTACGCCCCATACATCCGAGAAGCTCTCGGCATTCGCCGTGGTGGCAACCTCTCAGCATCTTCAATGGAGGTGCTTGCAGTGGTCGCCTACAACCAACCGGTAACGAGATCGTACATCGATCTTGTGCGCGGTGTGGATAGTTCCTATGCCGTCAACTCTCTACTCGATAAGGGGCTTATAGAAGCCGCCGGACGTCTTGATGCACCCGGTCGACCAATGCTTTACGTCACCACCGACAAATTCTTGCGAGTGTTCGGGCTCAATGCTCTTGATGAGCTCCCCGAAACCGAGGCTTTGAGTGTGGCTGCCGGACAAGTTGATGGAATGGATAATCAAGCGGACAAGGAGGCAGAACAATTCGCTTTGGATGTGGAAAACGAGGTTATACCGAGTGACTACACCGAGCCCGTTGACGGTGAGGAGGAAGACGTTGCGATTGAAGCACATGCAACGGCACCCCCGCCCGACTCCGATGAAAAGGAGGACCTGCTTTGACCGTTTTGATTACTATATTAATTATAATCGGTGCACTACTGGTTGCAGCCGCACTCATTCTGTTTGTTGGTAATGCGAGCATTCGCATCACCACCGAAAAGGAATTGCGTGCCTTGATTTCTGTTTGCGGCATTCAATTCACCATATATCCGGATAAAAAGAGTGCCCCAAAGAAACCAAAAAAGTTGACCAAGTGCCGCAACCCTGAGGCGCTGTTAAGGCAAGAGCTACGGCGTCAAAAACGAGAACGCAAAAAAGAGGCACGTAAAAAGCTGCGCGCCATTAAAAAAGCCGCGCGCTTCGAGAAAAAAATAGGTGTTCCAAAACAATATTGCCCTGTTCCCAATCTCAAAGAGAATCTGGAAATGGTTTTGGCACTTGCAAAAAAACTTTTCCACAAAACACGCGGAAAGGTTAAAATCAAAATCAACAAGTTATACATTCGCGTAGCAACCAATGATGCCGCGCACACTGCCCTACTTTACGGTGTGGTACTTCAGCTCATCTCCTATATCATAGGATTTGTTGAAAGCAGTTACACCAGCGTAAAACGCAGAGATGAAGACCTCTTGGTTGAGGCTGACTATTCAACCTCTGAATGTAGCGCAGATATCGACCTTGTTCTTTCGGCTAAAATTTGGCGTGCAATTATCATTGCTGTTGAAATGGTAGACGCTTACGACGCCGAAAAGAAACAAACCTATCGTAAAGCCGCCTTGCGTGAACGCGAGCAGCTTACCAATCCCCCTCGATTTAATTTGAAAAATATATTAACACGTATACGAAAGGATCATTCATTATGGAAAACGAATCTTCTATCAAGGAAATAATCCGGAATTCGCTGGACCAGGTGCGCTCTATTATTGACGCGGACACCATTGTAGGTAAGCAAATTGTTACCTCTAGCGGTATGGTGATTATTCCGATTTCCAAGCTCTCGATGGGTATTGCCACCGGTGGCTTGGATCTGCCCACAAAACTTGCAGATCAGGGCGGAAAGAAAAACTTTGGCGGTGGCGGTGGAACCGGTGTTAGCGTAGTTCCCGTTGGCTTTTTGACCATCACCCCCGAAGGCAAGGTGGATATGATCCCCATGACGTCGGAAAAATTGACTCCCGTAGAGGTTGTTGCAGACTTGATCTACAACTCTCCCGACATCATCGGCCGTATTAAGAACGTGTTGGCAAACGGTTACCAAGAAGCACAAGAAGAACTCTCCGCTACCGAAATTAAGCCCGATCTTGCTGAAGAGTATCGCGAGCAACTTCTTGCTGAAGCTGAAGGTGCAAACACCGGTATCTTGGCTCCCGTATATGACGGTGCAGTTTCTGCCGAAACCGAGTATATCCTCCGTGAAGACGAAGGCGAAGCTTACGCCAATACCAAGCATGGTCAAAAGCAACTCAAACTTGAAGATAAGGCTGAAAAGAAGAGAGCAAAAGAAGCAGCAAAACTGCAAAAGAAAGCCAATAAGAGCGCTGAAAAGATGGCAAGACTGCAAGCCGAAATTTCTGCTCTTCAAATGGCAGTCAATGCTGCCCAAACCCCCGAAGAAAAAGAATATCTGCAAAACGCACTTACCGATGCGCAAGTTAGCGTTCAACGCGAAGGCGAAAAGCAAGCACAAATTATGGCTGCTCAACAAGCCCTTGCTGCATCCTCTACTCCCACAACATCTTCCAGCTACCAATATGTATCTGACGATCCCACAAAGAGCGAGACTGTTAAGCAATACGAAGCTGTTCGCTTGGCACAAAGAGAGAAAACAAGACACTCTCGCACTCCCGCTGAAAGCAGATATAACGTCGAGGAAGAAATCAGAACCTTTAACACTGCTCTTAATAATGCGCAGTCTGCTGAAGAAAAGCAAGAAATTATTGAAGCAGAAAAGAGATTGTTGGCTATCGACTCGACTACTCCCAGCGTCGTAGACCAAGAAATTGAAACCTTTAACATCGCTATGCAATCCGCAAGAACTCCTGCCGAAATGCAAGCGGTTATCGAGGCTGAAAAACAAGCGATGCTCACTCCTGCACAAGCAAGAGTTAAGACCGCTGAACAAATGCAGTTCGAGTCCAATATGAATACTTATGAAACTGCATATAGAGCTGCAAGATCCGATGATGAAAAGAAGGCAATCCTCGAGGTTCAAAAGCAGACCATCATCGACGAAAAGAAGAAGTCTTCGGCTAAAGCAGGTTCGGATGAACTTATCCAATCCGAAATTGCAACCTTTGCCGCTGATCTTGCATCTGCTCAAACCGCAAAAGAAAAGCATGCTATCATTCAAGCTGAAAAGAGAGCAATGCTTAAGGGCAAGACCAAATCCACTGCCCTCACCTCCGATCAACAAAAATTCAAGGCTCAAATGGACACCTTGTCCAGCGATTTGAAGGCTGCAAAAACGCCCGAAGAACAACAAGCTGTTATTGAAGCCGAAAGAACTGCAATTGTTCAACAAAAGAAGAAAGGCAGCAAGAAGTACAATGTTGCCGAAGAGCAATTTGCAAAGGAAGTTGCGGATTTCAATGCTGCTTATGCTTCTGCTCAAACTCCTCAGGCAAAATATGCCGTTATTCGTGCCGAAAAACAAGCTATGGTCGGCCCTGCCACTAAGTCCGTAAAGAAGTCTGCAGAGCAACAACAGTTCGAAACAGAAATGAACAAGCTTGATGGCGAGCTGATTGCCGCTAAGACTCCCGAACAACAAAAGGCAGTTATTGAAAAGCAAAAGAAGGCAATTGTAAAAGCAAAGAAGAAAGGCGTTTCCAAGTCTGCACAAATCGATGCAGCCGACGCTGAAGTCTCTGCTTTCCTCGCTGCACTTGCTGCTGCTCACACCCACGAAGAAAAACAAGCTGTTATTCTTGCCGAACAAAAGGCAATGGTTCCTGCACAACCTCAAACCGTTGTTGCAGCACCTACCGTGGCAGTAAAAACTGCAGACCAACAACAATTCGAAGCCGAAATGAACAAGCTCGACAATGAATTTGCACAAGCAAAGACACCCGAGCAAAAGAAAGCTGTTCTCGATAAACAAAAAGAAACCATTGTAAAAGCGAAAAAACGCGGTGTATCTAAAGATAGCTCTGCAAGAGTAAATAGCGCAGCCGATGAGGTTGCCAAGTTTATGGCTGCTCTTGCCGCTGCTCAAACAGTTGAGGAAAAAGAAGCTGTTATTCAATCCGAAGCTAAGGTTATGGCAAAGCCCAAAACCCAACCGGTTGTAGATACTACCGGAAAATCCAAAGAACAACTCGCATTTGAATCCGAAATGGATGCTCTCAATGCTGAGATGATCGCGGCTAAGACTCCCGAACAACAAAAAGTTGTTGCTGAAAAGCAAAAACAAACCATCGTTAAGGCTAAGAAGCAAGGTGTTACCAAGTCCGGTAAGGTCGATTCTGCTATGGCAGAAGTTGCCGCTTTCACCGCTGCCCTTGCTGCTGCTACCACTGCTCAACAACAA
>JAZOMJ010000115.1:0-7546 GCA_045653865.1 Eubacteriales bacterium | reverse complement strand
GACCATCACGATTTTTATGGAAACGAACGCTATATCAACATTTTTTGCGATCTTTGCCGTGGCGAAAAAACGACCTTCAGCGAATATGATCTGGAAGCCATTGCAGAAATGATTAAAAAAGGATATGTTATCAAGGAGAACGAAACATACAGAGCGACTGTTCCGATATATACCTGTGATCAATATAATGCTGTTGTCAATATGGTACACTCATTCATATCCGGTGAACTTGCACACCTTATTCAAGAACTTGATCGTAGTGCCGCAAAAATCTTAAGTGCCCACACTCCAAAGCATTTGCAAAATCAAGTTGCCGGAGTTTCGGCTAATGATAAGTTTTTAAATGCGGTATGTATCCCTGCTACGATTCTTATGGATAGACAAATATTAAGTACCACCTGGCACCCTCTTGAAATGCCAACGACATACGTTGTTTTGAACAAATAAAATCGTTTATCAATACAAAAGCCGATGGTGTGTACCATCGGCTTTTGTGATTATTAAATATTATTCTTCTTATTCTCCAACGCCTTGATAAGATTCTCTGCATAAACACAAAATCCCTCGGTGTTGGGGTGCAGGTCGTCTGCAAAATAGGTCATGTCGTGGGGAATCATTTGCAAACCGTCAATCACGGTAATGCCAAACTGATGTGCCGCATCGGCAATGGTGGCGCCCACCTCGCGAACGTGACCAAAGGGGAGCTGAATCGTGTCAAAATCACCGCACCAAATGGGGGTAATGACGTAGATTTGCGCCTCGGGGAAGAGACGGAGCACCTTTTTGATGTAGTCCTCACAACGCAAATAAATAGCATCAAGAGAGTGAAAACGTCTTGCATCATTCGTGCCAAAGGCAACAAAAACGGTGTCGGGCTCAAAAGTGCCGCGGTCGAGCGTTGTAGATTCAAAAAACGCACCGCCCACACCTTGAATCACACTTGCGGCATTAAAATGGTCGCTGACTTGATACGCATAAGAGAGCGTATTGATATCCGAGCACCATCCTTGTGTAATCGAATCGCCAAGGAATAGGAATTTGCGGTCAAATTCGTGCGGTCTTGCCACAGCGCCGTCGGCAATTTCAAGAAGCTTGATGCCGGCAATAACATCGTGGCAGGGCAGATGAATGGTGACGCGATGCAGTTTTTCATCGCGCGAAACGTCAACGAGAGTGTCCGCATCGGCAATAGCCGAACGGTAATTGGTGAGCACACCGTCAATTTTCACCTCATATTTGCCTGTTACCGTGGGGCGGAACTTGACCCAAGGCGAATCCGTCCAAAAATCAAGACGAACACCCGTAGAGGTGTTGGAATTGCCAAAAATAAAGTCATCAATCAGCCCGAAAGCCTCCAATTGAGAGGGGAGCATTTTGCAAAAATGAATGCCGTCAACGTTTTCCCAAATTTGCATCGCACCTACAGTAATACTCTCAATTTGCTTGTAAGAAAGTCGCATAGATGTCTCCTTTCACCTAAAAAAGGGAGAAATACCGCATTTCGCGGCTTTTTTTCATTATAGCACAAAAATAGAGAGTTGTAAAGTCTTTTTTGTTTTTCCTTTCTTCGGCATCACAAAAAGCCACCCTTGTGGGTGGCTTTTTGTGATTTATTACTCTTGTACTGTAAATTCAGGCACTTCGATTTCGGTTGTGCCAAGGTCAAATACATTTCCAACTTCAATTTTATAGGCGGCTTCACCGATGTGCGAAGATTCAAATACATATTTGTAGAAAACACCGTTTTTAAAATAAAAATAGATATCGATTACTTCGCCATCTTGGGTTAATGAGATATAATATGCTTGTTCTTCTTCATCGTAGACGAATTCATCATACCACGCGCAAACTTCGGATGTGGAGTATCCTGTGATGGAAGCGCCAAGGCTGTTGTATTCGTCATCGGCAATATCTTCCATCGGCAAACCGATATAACCGTTTCCGGCATCATAAATTGTATACCAGATACCATCAACCAAAGACACATACATTGTGACCGTGGGGGTATCGCCATAAGTTTGTTCCATTATGATAGCAGTTTCAGTATTACCAACAAGCCAAGTGTAGATGCTACTGCCGTCTGTCATTCTTACGAGTGCTTCAAAGGTGAAGTTGGTACAAGACATATTTTCAACCCATTGTTCCTTGGTAACCGTGTAGGTGACTTCTTCGGGAACATACGAATACGGTTCGGTTTTTTCACTACCGCAAACGGCGCAGAAATATCCCATAATGCCATCCGCTTCGGGAGTTGCGGGGCTCACAATATGGCCGTCACTCCAAGTGTGCTCTGCGTGAAGTATAAATTCGGGGAGATCAATTACGGTGGTGCCAATGTCGGTAACGGTTATCATTTGATCGATGCTGTAGTCAGTTAATTTGATTTTGACAAGTTGTCCGTTTTCAAAGTAGAAGTATACACCTAAGTTGTTATCGCCATTCACTTCGTTTACGAAATAAGCTCTCTCGGTCGCGTCATAAGTGGCCTTTGCAAAAATTTCTGCAAGTTTAACAGGATCATTTGTGAGCAATATACCGGCTGAGAGTTCTACATTTATAGACGCGGTGTTTTTAAATGGAATAGCAATATAATTACCGGTGTCATTAGAGATGCTATACCAAACGCCATCTATGAAAGCGGAATAATAGTATTGTGTTCCTTCACCAATTTTGCTTTGCTTGAGTCCTTTGGTTGCGGTAGATTTTATGATTGGTAAAGAATCGGCTTGCGTGAATTCACCGTAAGAAAGATAGGTGAGCGTGAAGTTGTCAATCAGCATATTTGTCAACCATTCTTCCTCGGTAACTGTGGTGACAAAAGGAGCACTTTCGGTTTTGGTAGCGCCACAAGTAGTGCAGGTAAAGGTTTTTGTGGCATTAGCATCTGCGGTTGCAGGGGGAGTGATCTCGCCTGCATTCCAAGTGTGCTCGGCTTTGTCGGAAACGTCGGTGCATCCTTCACCGGTGCAAGCGTGCCAGTGATGGGTGGCATTGTGGGACCATTCGGTTGCGTAAGCGTGCGAATGGGAAGAGAGGAGAGGGAGGAAGGGGAGATTGCAAGCGGTGAACGTTACACCAATAAAGAGACATACGCACAGTGCCATTAACAGGGATCCGATTTTCTTCATGATGAAAACTCCTTTTTAAAATTTTTGTTGTTATCTCGCATAAATCTTGCGTGATATTCACAGAATAAATTTTTTTGCAATAAAATGAAAAAATCATTCAACTGCAGGCAGAGTCAAGTGAATTTTGCCAACATCGGAAAACATAACTAAGGTTTCAAAAGTCATTCCATCCGAAATAGTGGTCATTTCTATTGCAAGAACATTACCGTCAATGATGATTTTTACATCTTTGAAGGTTTCAAACGAAACATTTGATTTTTGTTGATAGGTGTTTTTTTCACCGAGTACTGGTTCGTAATTTTCGGGATTTAGCAGTTGTGCCAATGCTTCAAAAAAATCCTCATCTTCGCTTACATAGCGATACCATTTTCCGCCATCTTTTGTGTAAACATATCTTGTGTTGCCAACGGTTTCAAAGTAGGTTTCCACTTCAGAATCTGACGGAAGAATATGTTGCAGATTGCCGTCAACCTCACAGATTTGTTCGGTTTTTCCGGCATAAGGAAAGTAAGATATTACGGTTGTCATTTTAAAATTTTTCTTTTCCAAAATGGAATTTGTAAATTCATCCAAGGAAGGGGGGGAATTGTAAATGAGTACAATAGCCAAAACTGAGGCAATGCACAAAACGAGCGCGATTCCCACAAGAATGATTTTTGTTTTCTTTGATGTCGATTTTTTAACTGCTTTTTTCATTTTTTCTCCCCAAAATTGTTTTAGTAAGTTTATTATATCACAAGTTTGTAAAAAATGCAATGCTTGCACAAAAAATATAATCAAGTGAGATAGGGGAATCAGAACCAAGCCTCGATTTTGCAATCGAGGCACAAATTTGCTTCGCAAATTCGTCGCGGCACGCGTTGCGTGCACACAGTTTCTCAAGATCCGTCAACTGTGCCATAACAAAAGCCCGTGACGGGAATCAGAACCAAGCCTCGATTTTACAATCGAGGCACAAATTTGCTTCGCAAATTCGTCACGGCACGCGTTGCGTGCACACAGTTTCTCAAAGTTCGTCAACTGTGCCAAAACAAAAGCCCGTGACGGGAATCAGAACCAAGCCTCGATTTTGCAATCGAGGCACAAATTTGCTTCGCAAATTCGTCGCGGCACGCGTTGCGTGCACACAGTTTCTCAAAGCCTGTCAACTGGTCCAAAAGAAGAGGGGATTCCGTTTGGAATCCCCTCTTCTTTTGGAGCAGGTGACGGGAATCGAACCCGCGTATTCGGCTTGGGAAGCGGACACTCTGCCATTGAGTTACACCTGCTTGGGTGCTTTACAATTATAATACAAAATGCGCTCGGTGTCAAGTCTCCAAGCGCATTTTTTCAAAAATCTTATCGTCAAAATCAGCCTTTTTCCACCGTCTTTTCCTTTTTTACAAAGAACTGTGGCAGTTGTGCCAATACAATAGCGATGAACACAAGGGCGCATCCACTAAACTCGCGAGGGGTGAGGGTGTTGCCGGAAATGATCCATCCGCCAAGAGCGGCAAAAACGCTTTCCAAGCTCATCGTCAGCGATGCAACCGGCGGTGCGGCATAGCGTTGACCGTAAATTTGCAACGTATAAGCCACGCCCGAGGACATAATACCCATATAAAGCAGTTGCGGTGCCGCAGCAAGAACATTTTGCCAAACAACCGTTTCAAAGCAGAGAGAGAGCAGACCCGAAAGAATACCGCCAATTAAGAATTGCAGCATCGAGAGCAAAACGGGACCAACGGGGTCACCGTAGCGGTCGATAACAAGAATGTGAAAGGTGAAAGTCAAGGCACAACCAAGCATCAAAACGTCACCAAGATAAATGTTGTGCAGTCCATCGGAAAGACTGAGCAAATAAATGCCGCATACAGCAACGGCAACAGCCGCCCAAATAGCAATGCCGCTCTTTTTGCCAAAGAACATCGACACCACGGGAACGAGCACCACGTAGAGCGCGGTGATAAAGCCTGCTCTTGCCTCACTTGCCGAGCCATCGGGGTAAACCGAAAGCCCAAATTGTTGAAAATTCACGCTTACGGTCAGCATAATACCGCACAAAATACCGCCAATGAGCATTTCTTTCAGTTTTGCTTTTTCGGTGGGGAAGATAGGTGTTTTGGTTTTCACGCTTTTCACACCAAGCAATGCCAACAAAGCCACCGCACCGATAAAACAGCGAATCGAGTTGAATGCAAAGGGGGGAACAAGGTCAGCCGCCTGTGCTTGCGCAACGAACGCAAGACCCCAAATCAGAGCCGCCAAGGCGAGAATGGCACTGCCTTTAATGTTGTTTAAGAATCTCATAAAATCAAATTTCCTCTTACCAAATGAATACAACATATTATAGCATATTCCAAAGCAAAAATCAATGCTTTTTATAATATTGTAAACTTTTCTCTTGCATCTTGAAAAAGATAGAAAAAAATGCTATAATAAAAGGGAAAATAAAGAAAAGGAGGTACGATTTTGTCACAACTTACGCAACAAGCGATTGTAGAAACCACAATGCGCTTGGTTGAACAAAAGACCGTTAAAAAGATAACTGTGCGCGATTTTGTAGAAGCTTGTGGCATTACGCGCAACACCTTCTACTATTATTTTCACGATATTTACGAGGTTCTCGAGCACGCTCTTGCCGCAGGCTTTGAGCGTATTGGAGCAGAGAGCGAAAATCTTGAGGATTTTTTGGCATCCGCCTTTGCATTCTGCGTAGAATATCAAAAAGTGCTCTATAATTTGTATCATTCAATTGGCTATGAACCCCTTGCCGACTATCTCAAAAAGCAGTTGCGACCGCATCTTGTCAAATATTTGCAGGTTTTGCGAGGCAGGGCAGACGAACGCGACCAAAAGCTCATAAGAATCCTTTGTGAAGAGACACTTGTAGGTCTTTTAATGCGTTGGATTTGCGACACACGTCGCACCAATAACCCCGACGATATTAAGCATGCGACCGAACATATCATAACATATTTTGTACGAGCCATTCGCAAAACAGCGACGAATGAGCAACAAAAGGAGGCAGAAAAGATATGAATCAACAAAACAACACAGATATCAGCGGCGCCATTGTAAAAAGTGCAAAGATTATGCACCTTTGCTCGGCAGTCATCTTTTTGGTGGCAGGCTTGCTCCTTGCCCTCGTGCCGGATTTTGACGATTCCGGCTTTTTCCGCAATGCACTGGTAGGCATTGCAAGCATCGTTATTGGTATTACGGGCATTTATGGATATTTTTCCAATGATATGTACCGCCTAGCTTTCCAACAAGATTTTGCACTCGGCATCTTCAACGTTATTTTTGGTATTTTGCTCATCATCAACCCCGTTCAGCTTTCTGTCCTTCTGCCCACCGCGGTTTCCATTTTGACCATTCTCGATGGCGGAAACAAATCGCAAATGGCACTTGAGGGCAAAAGCTTTGGCATTCGTAAATGGTATTGGGTTCTTGTCTCTGCCATTTTAGAGATTGCCGCAGGACTTGTACTCATTCTGCTTGCGTATCACGAGCTTGACGTACGTGCTTGGATGGGCATTGCAATGGGACTTGTAGGCGTTGTCAACTTTTGGACAACGATGTACACCGTTCGCGTTCGCAAAAATACACACCAAATTCTTGCGGCATACACCGATACCGAAAAGAAACTTTAACAGAAAGGGAATTACGTTATGTTATATTTGAATTGCTTGGCATTTGCCGCGCTTGCCTATTTGCTTGGCGGTGTTAACGGTGCAATTATTCTCTCGCGCTTGGTTTATGGGGAGGATATTCGCACACTTGGCAGCAAAAACCCCGGTTTTACCAACTTCAAGCGACTCCACGGTTTTGCCCCCGCAACCTTTGCCGTTATGGCAATTGATATTTGCAAAACCATTCTCCCCGTATTGCTTGCAAAACTTGTAATGCAGCATACTTTTGGCGAGGGACAACTTGCCGCGGCTTTTGCAATGTTTGGTTGCATGCTCGGACACGCATTCCCCGTGTGGTACAATTTCAAAGGTGGAAAAGCCGTTATGACCTTCCTTGCAGGCGTTTGGTTTGTCGATTGGCGCGCAGGACTGGTCTGCTTCACAATTTTTGTAGTCATTCTTTTCACCATCCGCTTTATGTCGGTGGCATCGATGAGCTTTGCGGTGCTTTTCCCCGTAGCCCTGTTCGTGCTCGGATGCCGTAACCCCATCACACTCATCATTATGGCAGCCGCAGGCATCCTTGTCGTCGCCCGCCACCACCAAAACATCAGCCGCTTGAGAACGGGAACAGAGTCGAAGTTTTATTTGAAGAAGAAAAAATAAAAGCATAAAATATCCGCACCCTCGGGTGCGAATGTCTTATACTTTTCAACTCTCAAAAAGTGAGAAAAAATCTCGCAAAACGCGCGCTTGAATAATAATCAAAAAAATGTTATACTATCGTTACCGGTAAAACATAAG
>JAZOMJ010000114.1:0-8715 GCA_045653865.1 Eubacteriales bacterium | reverse complement strand
TTGTGCCGCGAGGTTTGCGTGCGGCAGACCCGAGCCCGAGAAGATAGGCAGCTTTTGTCCACGAACGAGGGTGTTGAGTCCATCGATGGTAGAAATACCGGTTTGAATAAACTCGGAAGGATAGAGGCGTGCGGCAGGGTTGATGGGTGTGCCGTTGATATCCATGGTTTTCTCGGGAATGAGACGCGCGCCACCGTCGATGGCTTCGCCCATACCGTTGAATACGCGACCAAGCATATTTTGCGATACGGGAAGTTCTACACCGTGACCCGTAAAGCGCACCTTACTATCTGCAAGGTTAATGCCTGCGGCAGACTCGAAAAGTTGCACCAGTACGTTTCTGCCGTTGACTTCGAGCACACGACAGCGACGAACTTCACCATTGGGCAGTTCAATTTCGCCAAGTTCATCATATTTAACGCCTTCCACTTGCTTGACAAGCATAAGAGGACCTGCAACTTCTTCGATGGTTCTGTATTCTCTAATCATTGCATTCTCCTCCTTTAGTCAGCGTTTACGCCTGCAATCAGCTGATCGAGCTGTGCGACGATATCGGCTTTGATAGCCTTGAATTCATTTTGATAATTGTCATTTGCAACCGTTTTTGCACGTCCGATTCTTTCGTGTACGGGCAAAGCGCAGATCTCTTCAATGTCAGCTCCTGCCTCAATAGCACGGCGTGCGCGATCCTCATAGGTAAAGATCATATCCAACATTCCGTATTGCTTATCAAGGGGTGTGTAGGAGTCGATATCAAGGAACGCGTTTTGTTGCAAGAAGTCCTCTCTGATGGACTGTGCCACGTCAAGCGTGAGACGGTCGGAGTGAGACAGCGCATCCATACCAACCAGCTTTACGATTTCTTGCAAGTCAGCCTCTACCTGCAAGGTTTTGAGGCAACGTGCGGTAAAGTCCATCCAAGATTTGGATACGTTCGCCGAGAACCAATCCGACAGACGGTCGCGATAGAGCGAATAAGAGTTGAGCCAGTTAATTGCCGGGAAGTGACGGCGATAAGCCAAGGAAGCATCGAGTCCCCAGAAAACCTTAACGATACGCAAGGTTGCTTGCGTTACAGGCTCGGAAATGTCACCGCCCTGCGGAGATACTGCACCGATAGCGGAAAGTGCACCTTGACGTCCATCGGAGCCAAGGCATACAACCTTACCTGCTCTCTCGTAGAATTGAGCCAAACGGGAGGTGAGGTATGCGGGATAGCCTTCTTCACCGGGCATTTCTTCCAAACGTCCCGACATTTCACGCAGAGCCTCTGCCCAACGGGATGTGGAGTCTGCAATAACGGCTACAGAATAGCCCATATCGCGGAAGTACTCGGCAATGGTGATACCGGTATAAACCGATGCCTCACGAGCGGCAACGGGCATATCGGATGTGTTTGCAATCAGAATGGTACGCTCCATAAGGGAACGTCCGGTTTTGGGGTCGGTGAGCTCGGGGAACTCACGCAAAACATCGGTCATTTCGTTGCCGCGTTCTCCGCAACCGATATAAACAACCAAATCAACGTCACTCCACTTTGCAAGCTGATGCTGAACAACGGTTTTGCCCGAACCGAAAGGACCGGGAACGCAAGCTGTACCGCCCTTTGCAATGGGGAAAAGCGCGTCGATAATACGTTGACCTGTAATCATCGGGTCAACGGGAGGCAGTTTTTCCTTGTAAGGACGGGATACACGAACAGGCCACTTTTGAATGAGCGTGATGTTCTCGATTGTACCGTCGGGATATTTGATTTTACCGATGCGGTCGGCAACCTTAAAGTCACCCTCACGCATTTCTACAATGGTACCGCTTACATTTGGGGGAACCATAATTTTATGCGTGATAACATCGTTTTCTTTTACTGTACCGTAAACATCACCGGGGCCTACCTTGTCGCCAAACTTAACAGCGGGAACAAAGCGCCAAACGCGTTCACGGTCAAGTGCGGGCATATCAATACCACGTTGCAAATTAGGGCCAAACTTGATGTGAATCTGCTCCAAAGGACGTTGAATACCGTCGTAAATGTTGGAGATAAGACCGGGGCCGAGTTCAACCGACAAGGGAGCTCCTGTGGAAACGACCTTATCGCCGCGGCCGATACCCGCGGTCTCCTCATATACCTGAATAGATGCGCGATCGCCATGCATTTCGATGATTTCACCGATGAGGTTGTTAGCACCTACACGCACAACGTCGAACATATTTGCATTTCTCATACCCTCGGCAACCACAAGAGGTCCCGAGACTTTTAGAATTTTTCCTTCAACCATTTTGATGATGAACCTTTCTTACTTTGTCAGTCGAGTGTTATTCCTTAAACAGAATATCAGCACCCACCGCGCGCTCTACGGCAGAACGGATGTTGTTCATTCCGTAACCGGTAGAGCCGCCCTGCCCCGGCAGAGAAATAACTGCAGGCAGAGGCATATCTTTATAGCGATTCATTTCTTCTTCAATCTGCATAGCGTAATTTTCGGTGATAAAGATGGTGGCATATGCCCCACTCTTTGCCATTGCATGCAGTTTTTTTGCCGCTTCGTCGGCACTTTTTACGTCCTCGACCACAAAGCCGAGAGCCATAAAACCGAGCACCGTGTCACGGTCTCCGATAATTCCAATTTTATACATAGCTATCACGAATCCTTTCGCGAATCGTTGCCACGGGGATGCCTGCCTCCTTGCCTGAGAGCAGGATGCGCAAATTCTTCACCTCATACTCGTGTGCCGCAAGGAATGCGATCATAACCTCGAGTCCCGAGGGAACGAATTTGTTTTCCAAAATCAAAGACATCCAATAGTTGTCGGCAAGTTTTTCGGCGGAGCTGAGTGCCGCATCACTTTTTGCAAAGGTTTCGGCAAACGAAGCATACTCCGAGTGGCGCAGGTATGCCCACAAAGCATCCTCGCCTTTTGCCAAACAATCTACCATATTTTCACGTGCAAGCTTGCCGCCCTCAAGAAAAGCTTCGGCAAACAAAACCTTGCCAACTTCCCCACTCTTCATGCGCAAAATGCGCAGAGCGATCATAGCGTTGAGCAAATCGATACGAGTTTGCACCAAACGCATAACAAGTGCTTCGCCCGATTTTTTTGCGGCATCTAGCATATCGCACCAGCAGGCCTTGTCCAAAATCAAATCAATTGCCTGTGGATTTTTTGTTTTTGCATATTCATCCATTGCAATTTGAGCAAATGCCTGCAGATTTGCAGGAAGCCCCTCATAGTTTCCCGTCTCTACCATTTTGACGATTTGGGATGCCTGAAGCGTGCCGAAATCGAAAAGCATAGACGTGGGATCAATGCCACGAATGAATGCTTTTTGTGCTGCCTTGAGGTTGTTGCAATCGTAAGGATAGAGCCACAAACGAAGCGCATCCGAATCGGGTGCAAGTTCCATCAAGCGGTCGTAGGCACCTTTGAGAATACCGAGGAGTGTTTCTTCACGAATGGGTTTTCCGGTCTCGCTGTTGCGAACAATATGAATCCCCCAAGAGGAAAGAAGCTCCCACGCCTCATCGGTGTTTTTGGTATTCAGCAATCTTTCAATGCGCTCACGCCCGATAATTGCATGTTCCAGTGTGCGTATATTGGCACTGCCAAATAAATAGTCAGCCATTACTCACTGTGCTCCTTTTTATGTTCTTGGATCAAACAGAGCGCTTGCTACTTCAGACTCGAGGTCTTCACGCAACTGTGCAAAAAGAATAGAGAGCGAACAGTTGGACTCGACATTGCCGCAACGCAAAATCAGTCCACCGTCAATGTTAATCGCTTGAGAAGAAAGCGATAATTTCGCCAACTTTTCGGCAGGTACTTTGCCAATCAAATGCTTTTGAACTCCCTCAAGCACAGCTTTACCCGAACGATCACGGTCACGTTGGTTAAAAACAACCTCATAAGACTCGGGAACGATAGTCTCCTCGTCGCCATAGAGTTCACGACTTGTTTCTTCGGATTCGACTTGTTCGATGAGAGCAGCGGACAAAAGTCCTACTAAAATTTCGTTATATTTTTCAAGTTCCAAAGTACGAGTTTGCTCCAAAACACTTGCAAAAACGCCATCGATGAGGTCGCTTTTGGTTTGCAAGAGCAAATTGCGCTTGGAGGTTGCCGATGTCGAGCGGATACGTGCTACGTATTCCATACCTCCCTTTTCTGCCTCGGTAGAAATGTCTGTACGGATTTTTTCGGCACGCTCGGCGTATTCGGCATTGATACGATCACATTCCGCTTGCGCATCAGCCAAAATTTTATCAGCCTTTGCTTGTGCCTCGGAAAGGATCTTACCGGTAATTTTATTCAGTCCGTTAATTGCCATTGCGGGCTAACTCCTTTATGTTTTCGCGTGTTCGATTAAATTAGAGAACGAGCAGAATGGAGATGAGCAGTGCAAGAATTGCGTAAAGCTCAACGAAGGATGCAGAAATAACTGCTTTACCAACAGCGTCAGGTTGCTTTGCAAGAACAGAAATACCTGCTACTGCTACTTCACCTTGACGAATTGCAGAATACCAGCCGCCAAGTGCGATGGGGAGAGATGCGAATACGTAGTAGAAACCTTGCTCAATAGTCAAAACTTCGCCAGCGGTAATGCCACTGAAGATGATGATAAGGAACGCGATAACCATACCGTAAATACCTTGAGTCATGGGGAGCGCTTGGAGAAGCATAGATTTACCGTACTTTTGGGGTTCTTCGCAAATAAGACCTGCAGTTGCTCTTGCAACCGAGTTTACCGCTCTTGCGGAACCGAAACCGGGGAGAAGAACTGCAATTGCAGCGCCCAAAATAGCCAGGTTGTTGCCTGTAAAAGTGTTCTTAATGATTTCAAAAATAATTCCCATTGTTTTAATCTCCTTTTTGTTTTTTAATTTATTGATTTACATTGGGTACGAATGAAGTGTCTTCCGAATATTCCTCTGCCGGAAGTGCAGGCTTAAAGGATTCTCCGCCGTCCTCGTAGAACTTGCCGAAGAACTCAATATATTGCAGACGTGCCGCGTGTACGAACGTGCCAAGCAGGTTAATGGCAAGGTTGAGTCCGTGTCCCAAGATCATAACAATGATCATAAAGATAAATCCGATAGGTCCGGAGGAACCAAGGCTTGTGAGCATGTTGATTACCTGCGCGATAACGCTTGCTACAAGTCCAAGTGCCAAAATACGAGAGTAAGAAAGCAGGTCGGATGCAAAGCTGATGAGCGAATACAAGCCGCCCAAGCCCTTGATGAGCCAAGCGAAAACTGTCTTCTCCCCTACTCCCTTAAGGAAAAGGATCATTGCAATGCCTGCTAACATCACGTACATACCGATACCCGAAAGACTTTCGAGCAGTGCTTGTGTCTCCATAGGAAGCGGGTCGGAAGAAATCATACCTGCCGCCGCCAAAGGTGCCATCATATCCACACCTGCGAACATCACCCAATACGGAATGTTTTCGCAAAGTGCTTGAATGCGCTTACCACTCTTCCAAGTGAGTACCATATTGACCGCCATGCCGGCAACCAAGTGAACCTCACCCATTCCAAGTGCTACAAAGAGGAACGGAATGGAAGAACTTACGGGGTTGAAGAACACACCGTTGTTAAAGAAGTGTCCTATAGGTGTGTTTTGGGCTTGTCCTTGGAATTCGGGGAAAAAGTTGTTCATAATGGCAACAGGCAAATCGCCAAACCATCCGCCAAACAAAACGCCCATAATCATACACGATATACCGCAGTAGCCAAACATCAGCATCATGCGCTTGAGTCCCTCTTTGGGATTGAGCAATTTGGCACCGCCAAAGCAAGCGAGCACCAAAAGCAGTCCGTATCCCACATCGGCAAACATCAAGCCGAAGATGAGGAAATAGAAGATACTCATAATGAGTGTGGGATCGAAACCGCCATATTTGGGATAAGAGTACATCTCAATAACCCACTCGAATGTGGACGAGAATGGATTGTTGTGCAGAAGAACGGGAACGTCGTCCCCTTCTTCGGGTTCGCTGATTTCGCACGCACATTCAAATGCCGAAAGACCTTCGAGCACCTTTTGTTCTGCCGCCGCAGGTAACCATCCTGCCAACACAATGCAGTTTTGTGTGCAATAAAGCTTTTGCTTTTGCAAGCACACGTTTAGATTTGTTGCTTCAACGTCATACAAAACTTCGATATCATCCAAGTTTTCGGCATAATCCATCAGTTTTTCAACAAGACTCGTCTGTTCGTTTGCAAGCGCTGTTTTGCGTTGCTCCAAGCTATCGTAGGCGATTTGTGCCGTAGTGGTAATATCAGAAAAATTGCTTTTGAGAAAGCCACACGCGGTGAGTGCTCGTGAAACAGGTTCCTCGTCATTGCGGTGATAGGTAACTGCCAAATATTGCGTTTTGCCATCATCGGAAACGTCCTCGACATATGCGCCGGCCGCCTTCAAGGCTTCAAAGTTACATAATTTGACCGAGCAGCTGCCAAGTTGCATTGCAGTATGCATCGAATCTCCCTCACAAAGAGGAGCATCGTAGTTTAACCAAGGAATAAGAGATTGCATAACCGCCTCGTTTCTCGTTTGCTCAGCCACAATCTCGTCCATACGAGCTTTTGCCTCGAGCGTACGCTCAACTGTAAGCCATGCACGCTCCGCTCTGCCGTCGGCAACAAATGCCGCACGATCAAGGCGTTGTACGCGGCGACCAATGCCACCACGGCGTGTGCTATACTTTGCAAGACGAGGAATTGCAGCTTCAATATGAGCTATTCTCTCTCTGATCTCGGTTTGTTTTCCATCGCTTTCGATGCGTTCAAGTGCAAAATCGCCTGCTTCAGACATTGATTTTTGTATTTGAACACATTTGAGGTGGAGCATCCTGCGTACAATGGCATCTGCGTCGCTCGTGTGAGCTAAGACGGTCAGTTTTTTCATTGTACTTATCGACATTTAGATGCTAACCCCCTGATAACGATTTTTTCGGCGCTTCTTTTGCGCAAGGATGCTTGACGAACCATTTCGGCAGCTTCCTCTTTTGCTTCTGTTTCAAGTCGCTCACTCAAAGTGTCTGCACGCTCGCGCAACTGCACGATAACCTCTTTTGCCTTGGTTATTGTTTCTTTTTCTGTGCTATCGCAAAGAGCTACTCCCTTCGCCTCGGCATCAACAACCATTTTAGCGGCTTTTTCCTGTGCCATACGCACAATGCGTTCAGCTTCTTGTTCGGTTTGCTTAATTACATTGATTGATTCTCTTGACATTAAAACCTCCGTTCGGTTTCCCGTCATTTTTATTCCGACAAAATCGGATTGTTGTTTTTTTCAACAAACAACTTACCTATTATTATAACACAACTTATTTATAATTACAAGTCATTTTGGTAATTTTAGTAAGTTTATTATTTAACAAAGATGTATTTGCTACTCATTGTCATCCACATTTTCTACAAAAGGCGTTTTGCTTTGCGCAAGGGGCGTATCAGCTGTTGGATTTTTATAAAAAATCACTTCCCCGTTTTCCGGATAAACCCCATCCGGCAAAAAAGGCATCTCCTTTAAGTTGACATCACATGACAAAATCTTTAGAACTTGAGGAATTGGCAAAATGCTTTCTTCCTGCAAGTTCCAAACGTGAGAGAGTCTGTGATAGCTGTTTTGCGTGTTGTTATGTTGCCCCAATAAATAGGATTCGCAAAGAATTGCCATAAGATGCTCGCTTTGCCACGGGATACGCATCAAGAATCGATATTTTTGCGTTCTCCAAAGGGCTCTGTCGTGTAAATCGTCCAACGATAAAAAATCGCTCCTGATACGCTCCCCAAACACTTCGGTTGCCCAAGACATGCATTTGTTTGCCAACAGACGGTAATAATTGCAGATGACCTCTTTTCCATCCGGCAAAACAAGTTCGGCATCGGCACGTAAGAGCACTTGATATCCTTCACGCACGACGGCTGTGATTTTTTCGGTATTTATAGTCAATATAATCGCCTCCTTTTTACCTTTTTATGAGTAAAAAAGAGAAAATATGAAGGGACAACCAAAAGAAAAAGCTCCCCAATTATTGAGGAGCTTTTCCATAATTATTGTGCTTTGCTATATTGAATGCTGGTAACAACGCCATCGCGCAGAATGAATTGCAAATACATGCCGTCAGCGTTGTAGGTCAAAGAGGTTGCACTCTCTTGATTGGGAGTGCCGTATGCCGTGATAACAACCGCCTTTTCGGCACCGATGCGAATGCCCTTTTCGGTGGCTACGGTGTCATCTTGCAAAATGATCATATAGACATAGTCTTTTTCACCCATGGGATAGGTTTGCAATTCAAAACCTGCATAAATATAGACCTTATCAAGACCTTCGAAAGCGCAGGATGTAGACTCGGCATAATCGCGCCACTCGCCAAGAGATGCCAAAATGGGAGCGGCATCGGCATCGATTGCAATTTTTGTGGTACCGCTTGTAAATGTGTATGTTTTGGTTTCAGGCTCTGATGTGTCGTTCTCTTTGCAAGCAACAAAGGAAAGAACCATAGTAGCCAGCAAGAGGAATATCAACAGTTTTTTCATTGGGTTTCTCCGTTTCTCTCTTTTTGATAAATTTCGATTTTTTCTGCCCATACGGCATCGAGTTGAGCGTCACCGCGACGGTCGGAAAAACCGTACTTTTCGACAAGAAGATTGCCAAAATACGAGGTCAGCTTCTCGGCTCCGTATACGTTGAGGTGCACACCGCCATCGTAGGT
>JAZOMJ010000113.1:0-7883 GCA_045653865.1 Eubacteriales bacterium | reverse complement strand
GGCTACGATCCGACTTTGACAGAGCCATTCGCAAATATGCTCCCAACGCCACGCAATTCGATGAGGTTTTGCAAGGCATGCGCCAAGAAATCAAGGAGGAATGCGAGGCGTTTAACCAAAGCGTCAGTGGCATTCATTTTTTGCCCTCTCCTATGATTGACCTTTTGAGACCTCTCAAAAAGTATCGCAACTTTGGTGCGCACGGCGTTGGAATTGCCACCGCGGCAGACTCCTTGGCGGCGGTAAAAAAATATGTATTTGAAGAAAAAACAGTAACCGCCCAAGAGCTGATAGCGGCAATGGATAATAATTTTGAGGGAAGCCCCGAATTGTTGCACTGCCTGCGTTACGAAGCCCCCAAAATGGGCTGTGAGGGTGGTGACATGGCGGCTGAACTTTCCAAAGAGGTAATGTATGCCTATGCCGATGCGGTTGCTTCTTTGAAAAACTGTTACGGCGGCATTTGGCGTGCAGGTACGGGCACGGCAAAGATGTATTTGCGGCACGCGGGGGCAATGGGAGCCACCGCCGACGGACGCCTTGCAGGTGAATCCTTTGGCGCAAACTTTTCCCCCTCGCTGTTTGCCAAAACCGCAGGGCCTATCACCGTTTGTGAGCATTTTACCGTAGCGGATTTGAAGCGAACCCTCAACGGAGGTCCACTAACCTTGGAATTTGCCATGCACATCTTCCGCGACGAAGAAACGGTTACAAAACTCGCTACGCTGGTTCGCTATTTCATTTTGCGTGGCGGACATCAGCTCCAGCTCAATGCGGTCGATCCCGAAAAACTGCGTGCGGCACAAGCCGATCCTGACCGCTACCGTCAACTCATTGTGCGTATTTGGGGATGGTCTGCCTACTTTGTCGAGCTTGACAAATCCTATCAAGACCACGTTATTGCCCGTCAGGAGTACACGTTGTGATGAAAGCCACTGTTTTTGATATCAAAGAGTTTTCTGTTCGCGATGGCGAGGGCGTGCGCACAACCGTTTTTTTCAAGGGCTGTCCCCTGCGTTGCGCTTGGTGTCATAACCCCGAGGGATTGTCAGCCTTGCCCGAGCTTTACGAATTGCGCGACGGTTGCACCAACTGCAACCTTTGCCGTGTGCCTTGCCATCACCCCGATTGCAAGCCTTATGGCAGATGCTTGCATATTTGCCCCAAAAATCTTTTGCGCCCCATAGGAAAAGAGTATGGGGTAGGGGAGCTTGCCCAAAAGTTGCTTGCCCAAAAGTCCTTTTTTGATGCAATGGGGGGCGGTGTCACCCTATCTGGTGGAGAACCGCTTTTGGGGGCCGATTTTTGCGTCGCTCTTTTGCAAGAACTCAAAGGCAAGATTCATACCACCATCGAAACGAGCGGTTATGCTCCCGAGGAGGATTTCTCCCGCGTGACCTCTCTTTGCGATTTTGTTATTATGGATATCAAGCTGATGGATGATGCCGCACACAAACAATACACGGGTGTTTCCAATGCCAAAATCCTTTCCAATGCAAAGCTTTTGATGGGGAGCGGTGTGCCGCATCTCTTTCGCACACCTCTGATTCCCGGCATTACCGATACCGCTCAAAATTTGCGTGCTATTGCCGCATTTATAGGCGATGAGAAAATCGAACTGTTACCCTACAACGAGCTTGCACCTGCCAAATACGCGGCTGTGCATCGCACGTTTAGCAATGAAATCGATATAAAAAACAAAAACGAAATCGATCTATCCATCTTCAAAAATGCAGTTTTCAAAAAATAAAACAAGAAAAGGCACTCGCCACGCGAGTGCCTTTTGTGTGTTTTTCATTATTGTGCTTGGTTCAAGAGAGAGTAGTTTACAAAGTAGAGAGCACCCTCAGCATCTTGAACAACCGCCCAAGTAACAAAGCTGCCAACTTCCTTTGCAACAAGAGTTACCTCTGCACCCTCTGCCAGTTGTTTCAAGGGTTCATTGGTGGTTGCGGGAGTGCCATAGCAGTTTGCAAGGCTCTTGGTGGTAACAGTAACGGGAGTTTCGAGTTTTTCGAACTGACCGGGATACTTCAGCATCAAATCGTCAAGAGTAACGGTTTCCTTACCGCTGGCATCAGAGGTGAGGTAATTGAGCGCCTTACCGCCAACAAATCCGCGAATAACCTTTGTGCTTTCGCCATCTTTCTTGGTGTACTCAACAATAAACCAAGTAGTGCCGTCAACCTCGCCGGTTGCCAAAACGGTGAGTGCTTTTACAGAATCAGCGGTGGAGTAGGGGTTGGAAAGACTGTTATCTTCATCTTTACCGGGGAATACGGGGGTAGAACGAATGGTGATGGAAGCATCCAACAAAACATACATGGTGGTTGCTTCGATTTTGGTGAATTCAGGATAAATCTTGAGAATATCGTCCAAAGTAGTGTCACCATTGGTGTAGGAGAGGCAGTCAAGACTGATGTAGCCCTTTACATAGGAGGGGCCGTCACCGGGCTTGTCGGGAGCAACCTCAACAACAGCGTAAGCCCATTGCTTGCCGTCAACCTCACCGATCTCAAGAACGGTCACTGCATCGCCCTTGGAGAGAGCCAACAACTCGCTGGAGTTGGTGTTGGGGGCTTTGCGGAATTTTACTTGGCTTACGTTATCAACGTACATTTTGACGTCTTCAACGTCATTGAACATACCTTCGTAAATAGAGGTATCGTCGGGGTCAACAACCTTTTCGTCGGAAAGATAAGCGTAGGAAACGTAATAGGTCTTGCCCTCTGCATATTGAATGCGTGCCCAAGTGCCGTTGGTTGCAAGAACTACAACCTCGTCGTTGAGCTTGTAAGAGCCCATCTTGGTGGAGAAGTTGTCGTTATCGCTGGGGTAGAGACGAACGTTAAGTGTAGAGGTCTTAACGTACATAACCTTGGAGCCACCTTCAACCGCTACCATATCGGTGCCGAGGATGTTTGCTTCGGTTACGCTTGCCTTTGCAACGTAGCCTTGTTGACCGTTGTACTCAACATAGTACCAGTTGTTGTTTTGCTTGGTGCAGTGCAGCTCGGTTTCCTTAGGGATAGTAGCCAGTGCGGTGCCATTGTTGGCAGCATCTTGACGAAGCTTTACTTCGTTAATGGTGAAAACAGACTTATCTACATCTTGCCAAGTAACGGTAGGTGTAGGAATGGTGGTTTCTGCGGGAGTGGTTTGCGCCGGTGTAGTTGCATCGGGTTCGGTTCCGCCGGGGTTATTGTTGTTTTGTACGCGGCAGGAGGCAAGGGCAGCAGTTGTCATCAATCCTGCCAAAAGCAGGGCTATAATTCTTTTTTTCATCATATTTTCGTTGTGTCCTTTCTGTTATTGGTGTCACCTATCGAATGGGAGACATGCTCCGCTAAATATCCAAGTATAAGTATAACATATAATATAATACTTGTCAATGAATTTTCTCTATTTTTTGCAAAAAAAATAAAAATATTTTTCACTTTTTGAGGCACCTTTCTCGTCTTGATGCGCATATTTGTATAGGACGACAAAAAATGTCCAAAATAATTGCCACGGAGGTGACGTTTTATGCGATTTGACGTAATAAAAACGAATGCCGAAATCTTTTCGTCGGCAAGTGTTGTTGGGGGAAAAAAAGCCGAGGGGCCGCTTGGGAATTTGTTCGATTTGCGTGATACTTGCGACCGTTTTGGTATGAAAACTTGGGAGAAATCAGAGAGCGAAATGCAACGCATGGCACTCAACACAGCCCTTGCAAAAGGGGAAACAAAACCACAAGATGTTGGTGCTTTATTTGCGGGAGATCTGCTCAATCAGTGCGTTGGATCTGCGTACGGATTGCAGTCTTTCGACATCCCTTATATAGGACTCTATGGGGCTTGCTCCACTTGTGCCGAAAGCCTTTTGCTAGCGTCGCTGATGGTTACACACGGCATGTGCAACATTGCTGCCGCAGTGACCTCGTCGCATTACTGTTCTGCCGAACGGCAATATCGTACTCCTTTGGAGTACGGTTCCCAAAGAGCTCCCACCGCACAATGGACGGTTACGGGTGCGGGTGCGTTCTTGGTTCGCAATAGCGAGCAAGAAAAAAACACCTCTGAGGGGCGCGCGGTTGTGCGCAGATGCCTCATCGGTCGCGTGCAGGATAGCGGTGTTAAGGATGCCGCCAATATGGGGGCGGCAATGGCACCTGCGGCACTCGATACGCTCTGCCTATTTTTTAAAGAAACGCAAGCTCGCCCCGAAGATTATGACCTGATTTTAACGGGCGATCTCGGTTACGAGGGCGGTGATATTTTGTGTTCCTTAATGCAAGCCGAGGGATATGAAATAGCTTCTGTTTACAATGACTGCGGACAAATGATTTATGATAAAAACGGACAGGACGTCCACGGTGGCGGCTCGGGTTGCGGATGCTCGGCGGTTGTGCTCTCTGCCGACATTTTACCAAAGGTAAAAAGGGGAGAACTTGGTCGCATTTTGTTCTTGGCGACGGGAGCGATGATGAGCCCCGATAGCCTCAAACAAGGGGAATCGGTTTTGGCGGTGGCGCACCTGCTTGAAATCGAACATCTGCCATAAGGAGGAGAGAAAATGGATTTGCTTTTGATATACCTGCGTGCCTTTTTTGTGGGCGGTATTTTTTGTGTGATTGCGCAAATTCTCATCGACCGCACAAAGTTGACACCTGCGCGCATTTTAGTCACTTACGTTGTGGCAGGCGTAGTGCTCGGAGGAATGGGGATTTATGAACCAATTGTCGATTTTGCGGGGGCAGGCGCTACTGTCCCTCTAACGGGTTTTGGGTATCTCATTTCCAAAGGGGTAAAGGAAGCCGTGAAAGAGGAAGGGATTTTGGGCGCCCTCACGGGCGGACTGCGCGCCTCGGCAGGCGGAATTGCGGCGGCGCTGGTGTTTGGGTATCTTGCATGCCTCATTGCAAAAAGTAAGCCCAAAAGATGATCCCTTTGTGAGCGGATCCTATTGAAGCCTCCCCCAAGGGGAAGGCTTTGGACTTCAACGGTATTTTGAAACATAAAAAGCCAACGGCAGGAGCCGTTGGCTGATAGTATTGGGCTTTTGCCCTTGTTCACAGTATCCGTTTGATTGGTGTTAACGTCTTACAGTTCAATCAATTTCTCGCAGAGCTCCTCGTAAGACATTCCTGCGGCTTTGGCTGCCATGGGGAGCAGACTCAAGGGGGTCATACCCGGCAGGGTGTTGGCTTCCAAGCACCAAACCTTGCCGCTCTCGTCCATCATATAGTCAAAGCGTGCATATCCGCGCAGGCGAAGTGCGTCAAAGCCGCGCCGGGTGGCTTCCGCCGCCTTTTTGGCAACGCTTTTGGGAATTTCGGCAGGGCAAACCTCGCGTGTATTGCCTTGATACTTATTTTTGTAGTCGTAAAATCCCTCGTTGGGGATGATTTCTACAATGGGGAGCGTTTGACCGTCCACAATTCCGACCGTCAGTTCGCGACCGATAATCTTTTTCTCGGCAATGATGCGGTCGCCCCAAGGAGCGGCGGCGGCAAGAGCGGTATCGAGTTCGCTCTCGTCCTCCACAATGGTTACGCCAACGCTCGAGCCACAACTCGTGGGCTTGATAACGCAGGGAAGTCCGATTTTAGAGAGAATTGTCTCACGACTTTCGGGGAGTGTGGGGTCAACGTATACCCAGTCGGGCGTGCGAACGCCTGCATCACGCAAAAGACGTTTTGCAAGGTCCTTATCCATTGCCAAGAGAGAACCAACATAACCCGAGCCCGTGTAGCGGATGCCGTAGTTATCCAACGTTGCCTGCAATTGTCCGTTCTCACCCATTGCACCGTGCAAGGCAAGGAATACGCGATCTGCCATACGGCAGAGCCAAAGCACGTTGGGACCGATGAGGCTATCGGAGTTGCCGTTTTCCTCTTTCAGCTTTTTGAGGTCGGGGATTTCTTCATGGATGGTGTGAGAATAGTTTGCTTCGGTTTTAAAAAGCATAAAAGGATCACGCGGCAATTCTTTTATGCCGCAGTAAGCATCCAGCAAGAGGACGCTGTGTCCGTTTTTGATTAAGGCATTGGCAATGAGACTGCCCGATGTGAGGGAAACCTCGCGTTCTGGGGAGTAGCCGCCTGCAAGTACAACGATGTTCAAAGTATAGAACTCCTTTCGTCAAAGGGAATGTTAGAAATATAAACCACGCGGTCATTGCCGCCAAAATCGCGAATGACGCGGATGTGTGCAAAGTTGTGTTCTTTGCCAAGAGTTACAAGGGCGTCCGCTTGGTCAAAGCCGATTTCAAATAGGAAAAATCCGTCTTTTTTGAGAAGATGCGCGTAATTTTCGAGGATTGCGCGATAGAAAAGAAGACCGTCCTTGCCACCGTCCAAAGCCGCCATAGGTTCTGCGTGAACCTCGGGGGAGAGTGTTTCAATATCCTTTGTGGGAATGTAAGGCGGATTGGAAAGAATGGCATCAAAAGGTGCATCCTTTTCGATTGCCGGATTCGGGGATAATACATCGGCAAGAATACCGCAAAAACGGGCGGAAACGCCGTTTTTGATAGCATTTCTTTGTGCAATCGCCAAGGTGTTTGGAAATTTTTCAAGAGCCACAGACGTTGTGTCGGGACGTTCGGCAAGGGTAGAGATAGCAATGCAACCGCTGCCCGTGCAAAGGTCGGCAAAACGTGCGCCAATCGGCAAAATACGAATGGCGTTCTCTACCAAAATTTCGGTATCAGAGCGTGGAATGAGACAATCCGAAGATAGTTCGTATCGTTGCCTAAAGAATTCCCACTCGCCCAAAATGTATTGGAGCGGTTCGTGAGAGAGGCGACGGCGGATCGCATCTTGGAGTGCTTCGCTCTTGTAGTCTTTGTTGGGAGCGGCACGCAAAAGGGAGGGGGATACGTTACAAAAATGTTCCATAAGGCACAAAGCGTCCCATTCGGCATTTTCTATATTTGCTTCCACAAATTGTGTGCAAAGCTGACGGTACGTCATTTTTATCCCTCCTTTTTTGTTTGTCCTCTAACATATTATCACAGAATGGCGAAAAAGGGAATAGATTTTTGAAAAAATATAAAAAAAATTTCGCAAAACTCTTGATTTTTTCAAAAAATGTGATATAATCTTTATAGTATAAGTTTAATCGTGGTACTGTGCCACAATACGCGGAGGTTTTATTATGGAAAACGAAGGCGCAAAAAGAGGTAATACAATTCTCAAAATTCTTGGCATTCTGTTGGCTATTGGCGCAGTATGCTTTATCGTTGTGAAAATTTATAGAAAGTTCTTCCCCAAGCAACAACCTGTTCTCGAGGGTGAAGCAACCGAGGCGGGCGCAATTACAGATGCTGATGCATCCGTAACCGAAGCAGCAGCCGCTGAGGTAGAAACCTTTGAAGTTCCCGCAGAGGCAGTCATTGCCAATGCAGATCAAATGGAAGCGTAAAAATTGATTTTCTTACATCCGAAAACGGCTTTCCGTATAAAGAGGGAAGCCGTTTTCTTATCTTGACGAAAGGAAATAGAGTATGGCAAACTATAGAAGAGGACGCATCAATGAAGAGATGCAAAAAGAGTTGACAATGATCTTGCGCCGTGTAAAAGACCCACGTGTGTGCGAGGCGTTTATCAGCATTACCTCGGCAGACTGTACCCCCGACCTTAAATTTGCAAAAATTTATTATTCGGTAATGGGCGGCGACAAAAAAGAGGTTGCAAAGGGTCTTAAAGCGGCAAGTGGCTTTATTCGTCGCGAGCTTGCAAATTCGCTCAATTTGCGTATTACCCCCGAGCTTACCTTTATTGCCGACGATTCGGTAGCATACGGTGCACACATTGCATCCATTCTCAATAAATTGGATATCAAACCCGAAGAGGATGAGGACGAAGAAGACGTATGAGCCAACTCCTGACCACCTTGGAT
>JAZOMJ010000112.1:0-2358 GCA_045653865.1 Eubacteriales bacterium | reverse complement strand
TTGCGGGAGCCCATTCGTGATCACAGCCGGGGGGAGTGGTCTCGTCGGGAGACTCGTCGGGAGTAGGCACTTCGGGAGTTTCTACAGGAGTAGTCACTTCAGGAGTTTCTATGGGTGTGGTTTGCGCAGGAGTGGTTTCCGTAGGATTTTCTACGGGAGTGGTTGCCTCAGTAGTAGCATCCGTTGAAGCAGGACCCTTGAATAACTTCTCACAAGCTGCTGTTGTGAGCAAGAGTGCGGCAATCAGGGATACCAAAACGAGAAGCTTGAGAATTCTTTTCATTTTTCACCCTCCGAAAATGATGTAGTTTTACCGAATATCATCTTGTAAAATTTATTCAGCACTTTATATTATACTATATAATACAATATTTGTCAAGTTTTTTGTGCAACAATTCTTAAGATTATCCCCTTTATTTTAACATTTTTTGTGCAAAAGTAGATCTTTTTTAAGCATTGCGTTTGACAATATCATTCGCCAAAAGAAAAAAGCACGTCCCCCGTTTTGGGGAACGTGCAAAACATAATTTTTTGTTGGATTATTGCTTCGTAATTGTAATGTTGGCAATAATTGCATTGTGGTCGGAAATCCATTCGCCGTTGCGCTTTGCATCGCAAACCTTGTAGGATTGAACCTGATTTTTCGAGCCAGAGGAAACAAAAACGTAGTCAAAAATAACGTTACTGTTTTCGTTCTTCATGTCGGTAAAGGTGGTTTTTGCTTCGCCTACTTTTGCAACCTTAGAGGAATCTACGAATCCACCTGCAAGCATAGCATTGTAAGAAATGGTGTTGTTAGCAACGCCCTGCGTGTTAAAGTCACCGGTTACAACCACGGGCAAATCGCCATAGGTGTTGCAGAGTTTTTGAATTTGAGCAAGCAAAATTTCAACTTGACCCTTTCTAATCTTCTCTGCTACGGTACCGTCATTGTCACCGTTGTTATCAAGGTGGGTGTTCACGTAAATGAATCTTGCGCCATCACTCTTACGCTCGAGAACAACGTAAGTCATAATACGGTTGTAGTTTGCCGTGTAGGTCGTGCCGTTTTCGGTGTAGGAATACTTAGAAGCCTTGTCGGGAGTATTGGAGAGCCACTTGGTGCCGCTGGCAATCAAGTTGAACATATCCGTGCGGTAGAAGATTGCGCTATACTCACCCGAGCTTCCGCCATCACGGCCATTACCAACTGAGGTATAAAGATGACCAAGTTTGCTGTTCAATCTACTCATCCAAAGGCTATCCGCTTCTTGTACACCAAATACGTACGGATTGTTGTCAAGAATGGTGCCTACAACAAGGTCAACTCTCGAATTGCTGATAATTTCTGCTGTTTGGGTAACCTTGACATTAAAGCTCATTACGGAAAGGACTTTGGTTGTATCGACAGTCCACTTTGCATAGATAACCAAATCTTTGGTAAAGGTGGTTGCAGTGAAAGGAATCTTGTATTCACGATCAAGATACCAACCTGCAAATGTATAACCGGGGTTAGAGGGATTTGCGGGAAGAACGATTGTATCACCAACATTGCCCTGAATGGTAGCAAGTTTGACATCGTTTGCATCCTTGCCTCCCAAAACGGTGATTGTAACTTCTTCTGCGAGAGCCGCGGGAATTTCCCAAACGATTTGGTAAATAGATGCTTTGGTTTCACTGCCCACTCTTTGATAGAACAGTGTCAAAATCTTACCGTCGGAAAGTTCAACAGAAGATGTATAACCCCAGTCTGATGTGTTGGATGCGGGCATGAGACCGGAAGAAAGAATAACTTCTTGTGTCCAAGTCAAGCCACCGTCGTAGCTGAGGCGTGCACGAATACCAAGCGTGGTATCCTTATTTCTTTCGGTGTAAGATACGGTCTTGCCGGTGATGGGGTCAACGTAAATACCACGGTAGCCGTAGGTCATAATCATAACACCGGAGCTGTGTTGCATCATGTGTGCGGGAGTCTCTTGAACAAATGCAATCAGGTGCCAATCGCTAAACTCGGTTGCGCCGGGTTGCAGCTCGCATTGATACAGACCCTTATCGGAACGCATAACAACGATGAGAACACCGTCGTCATTGTAAATACCGTAGGGCTCTTGGAAGTCCCAAGAGTATTGGGTGTCGGAGTCGGCAATAACGATTGCATCCGACCAAATAAAGCCGTTCTCATTCATTTCGCCGGTTGTGGTTCTAACCGCAATACCGGTACCCCAACGTCTTTGTGCCTTGTCGTACTTGAGGTAACCAACAGAGGTCAGACCGCCATCGGGATTGATGATGAGACCGTGAGGTGTAAACATACCGTCTGGCATGTAGTAAATCTCACTCCATGTCAAGCCACCGTCTTCACTGATGATGTAGTTACCG
>JAZOMJ010000111.1:0-6353 GCA_045653865.1 Eubacteriales bacterium | reverse complement strand
GCAAAAGAGCCGGCAAGGGCAGGGGAAATGATTTTTCCAACGCCACCAACGGCTTCGCTTACGCCTTTGCCGCCAAAACGCTTGCGGTCACCGTCGCGCAACTCACAAGCTTCATAAATTCCGGTCGAAGCTCCAGAAGGCACACTCGCAACACCAACAGTACCGTCGGCAAGCAGAACGGTTGCCTCTACGGTTGGGTTTCCGCGAGAATCCAAAATTTCACGGGCAGATACGCGAACAATTTGCGGTTTATTCATAATTCTTTTTTCTTCCTTTCGCACAAAAATATGGTTGGTGCTATTATTCTTGACCTCAAATGGGAAGAATATGCAGCACCGCCCGCGAGGGGGAAAGAGCGGATAATAGATAAAAATAAAATGGCACACCGTGGCTCTGCGAGGATGGTGTCATGAGATTGACACTTTCACAAAAAGCGAATGCGGTGTGCACAAGGGGGAACCCGACAAGCGCTTGCCCATCGGCATCATATATTATACAACATTTTTTTGCGTTTGTAAAGTATCAATTATGACGAAAAATTGGCAAAATTTTCGTGAAAATACATATAGCATAGAATTTCTGTGCAAAAAAACGGGTGTTTTTTGTTCATAAAATAGATAGACATTTATGTCGTACATCCAAAGCCTGACAAAATCTGCCAAAGAAATTTGTTTCTTCGTGTCGAAATAAAAAGAAAAAGGAAGATTACACTTTACAAAAAGAGGATTTTGTGTTATAATCTGTGTAGCAATTTACAATAAGGAAAACACCATGAAATTGAACCATAAATCCACTATTTTGGCTTGCTATAACGGCTACATTACGCAAGCCATTTGCATCAATTTAGCACCGCTTTTATACCTGACCTTTCAGCGTGAATTTTCGCTCTCGGTTGCCGAGGTTGGTATTTTGATTGCCGTCAACTTTGCAACCCAAATTTTGGTCGATGTCATCGCATCGCATTATGCAAACCGCCTCAACTTGCGCGCAATGGCAGTTTTGGCACACATTTTTGCCGCAGGAGGTCTTGTGGGGCTTGCCATCTTCCCAAAACTGATGCCGCCTTTGTGGGGTCTTCTTTTGGCAGAGGGCATTCTCGGTTGCGGCGGCGGATTTACCGAGGTTATCATCAGTCCCTTGATGGAGGCTTGTCCCACCGATGAGAAATCCGGCAATATGAGCCTTTTGCATTCCTTTTACTCTTGGGGGCAGGCAGGCGTCGTGCTCCTCTCCGGCATCTATTTTTATTGCTTTGAAATTTCCGCTTCGTGGTATTTTTTGCCCGTTTTGTGGGCAATCGTCCCACTTTTGGGCGCAATTGCGTTCAGTATTGTTCCTATCTATAATCTTCCTACCAAAGAGGGAGAAACATCTGCCGTTGCAAGACTCTTCCGCACGCCGTCCTTTTGGGTATTTATTGTAATGATGCTTTGCGCGGGAGCGGGTGAAATGATTATGAGCCAATGGGCATCTGCTTTTGTGGAATCTGCTCTCAAACTCGATAAAACACTCGGCGACCTGCTCGGACCCTGCATGTTTGCCGTGATGATGGGCATCGCGCGTGTGCTCTACGGCAGACTTTCGGACAAAATCGATCTTACAAAATGGATGATGTGGGGATGTGTCGGTTGTATTGTGGCATATTTGTTGGCGGCTTTTGCACCGCATCCCATCTTCGCGCTCATCGGTTGCGCACTTTGCGGCTTTAGCGTAGGCGTTTTTTGGCCGGGAACGCTCAGCCACGCGGCGGCAAACATTCCGCTTGGCGGCGTTTCGATGTTTGCTATTCTCGCAGTTGCGGGAGACGTCGGATGCCTCACAGGACCTTATCTTTCGGGACTGATAGCAGATGCCTTCGGGCAAGATTTGCGTGCCGCATTTGTGTTTGCCACTATCTTTCCCCTGGTTTGCCTGACGGTTCTCGGTTTGCAAAAAAGAAAAAAAGATAAGGAGGGAATTGCAGAATGACCACAGTTATTTTTGTTCGACACGGGCAGAGCACTGCCAATCTCGAACGTGTATTTGCAGGGCACACCGATGCGCCCCTGACCGATCTTGGTCACAAACAAGCCAAAAATACGGCAAAATTCCTCCAAAACTATCCCATTTGCGCCATTTATTCAAGCGACCTCGCACGCTCCATGCAAACAGCAGAGCCGACAGCAAAGCTCCACAATCTTCCTGTCATTCCCGATCGTGAACTTCGCGAAATTTATGCTGGAGAGTGGGAGGGACGCTCCTATGATGAACTCATGGAAAAATATGCCGATAGCTATACTACTTGGCGCACCGATTGCGGACGCGCACACCCCGAGGGTGGCGAAAGCACACTCGAACTCGGCACACGCATCTATCGCGAAGTCGATCGCCTAATGGAGCTTCACCGCGGAAAATGCTTTGCGATTTTTACCCACGCCACACCCATTCGCCTCATGCGTGCCAAATGGGATGGATATCCTCCCGAGGAGCTCAAAAACGTAGAGTTCTGCGCCAATGCCTCGGTTTCGGTTGTCGAATACGACGATGATGGCAATGCAAACGTCCTCTTGTGCGGCTACGACGAGCACCAAGGCGATATTGCAACAAGATTTGCAAAGGGAAGTATCTAAAAAACATGGGGCGGAACCTTGCGCCCGCTAAACAAAGAACGACGAGTTTTGGCTCGTCGTTCTTTGTTTATATATTCTCAATCCCAAGCCGATTAAACCTATCAACTAAAGTATTCCAAGTCACAAGGTCAACGGTCTCTCCCTCGGGCAGTCCGTTTTGTGCGCGGAAAAGCCGCACCGCACGTGCGGTTGGTTCGTCAAAAATACCGCTGACCTCAACCGTTTCAAGTTCTGCAAGGCTCTCTCCAAGCTCGCGGAGCATGTATTGCAAAACACTCACAACAAAGCCGTCATCTCCCTTTTGTAAGAGGATTTCACCTGCCACAAAGGGGAGAATTGCCACCGTTCTTGGCGGTTCATTTTTGGCAACCGATGCGCGGTACATACTGTAGAGTTCGTCCCACGTTCGCCTGTCGGCACGCCCCGTGACGGGGAGGGCTTGCATCGCCTGAAATTCCATTAGCGCACGTTCGGTGTCGCTATCAAAAATGCCGTCTATCGGTGGCGGAGAAATTTGGGGATGCTGATAGGAAAGTTGCCGCAAATAGCGTTGCAAATTGAGGATTGCTTGCGCTTCATTTTCATATCTTGGCATAACTTCACCTCACTTTCTTATGCGCCCACGTCAAAGCCGGGGTATTGACCGTCCTGCAGGCGATTGCCTTGATAAAGTGCCTCATAGAGCGTGATGATTTCATTCCACGTAGTCGATGCCACAACACCGTTTGGGGTAAGGTCAAACCGACGCTGAAAAGCGAGAACCGCCTCTTGCGTGCGTGGACCGAAATATCCTGTCACCTCAACCGTGGGGATCTCGGGATAAGACCGTGCAATATAGTTAAGGTATTCCTGCAACAGCCGCACCGAATCCGAGTCCGAACCGATGCGTAAGGGAATACCGCCATAAGGAACCGCTACGCCCTCGACGTACTCACGGGGAATGGTCGCAATGGCACCAAGATAAGCATTCGTCAAGGCATACCAAGTCACCTCACCTACCACGCCATCAGGTTCAAGACCAAACGTGCGTTGCACGTCCTGAACCGCCGCGCGCGTGCTCTCTCCAAACACGCCATCAATGGGAACTGCGGGAACGGTATCGTAAAACTGTGAAATATACGAGATAAAATACTGCAAATTTCGAACACCGTCACCGCGACTGCCCACCTGCAACGAGCCGGGGTATTGCCGCGTTACGTCCGAGAGGGAAATTCCTTCCGCGTTCAAATCGTTCAATCGTTTTACACCGATATAGATGTTTTGAATGGTGTACCACGTGTTTTTGCCAATGATGCCGTCAGGCGTGAGGTTGAACACTTCCTGAAAACGCCGCACCGCCGCCTGGGTGTCCTCGGCAAAAATGCCGTCTACCGCCAAAATTTTGGGAATCGACGGGAAATTTTTTGAAATACGATTGAGCCGCAGTTGTGCCGTGCGCACGTCATCTCCCGTTGAACCAAGCTGCAAAGGATAGAGCGGTGCGCTCTCTTGACTTCCCATCACGGGAGCATTGCGAACGAGTTCTATATTGTCACCGTAATAGTAAGTGAGAATTTCAAAAGGTGTGAGCCCTTGTTCGGCAAGCTCAACAGACCCCCATTGCGAAAGCCCCGGGCAAGTTACGGTTGTGCCGTTGCAATAGGATGCAAACAAAGGCTCCACGCTCCCCGAGCGACGAATATAGTCATTAAAAAGCTCGCCTGCAATCTCGCGCACGTTTTCAAACACCACGCGCCCATTCACAAAGGATTGGTCACTGCCCGTGGAGTTGGTGATGTCAAAATCATATCCGCGTGAGCGATAATATTCGGTGTAAATGCGGTTGAGCGCAAACGAGACCTGCGCATAAATGTTGGCGCGAATGGCGTTTTCGGGCCACGATGGATAAATTTCCGAAGAAGAAACGTTTGCGATGTAGTCAAGAAACGGAAGCGTCACGTTTTCTGCATTCGAGTCGGGAGGACCCAAGTGCACCGTAATCGTTTCGGGAATAAAAGGCAGTTCCGGCATAACAATCTCCTTTCTCCTCAAAGGTCGGCAGGGGAGTTTTCATAAAATTTCTCATCCGCGGGGCGCAACACGTTACCCGTGCCATCCTCGGGGAGGGGAACCAAGTCCACCGGCTGAACCGATGTGATTCCCGAGAAAATCGGGAGTGCGATAAAACTTTGCATCCCATATCCCTCGCGTCGCACCTCAAGGTGATAAGTAGAGAAAGGCGGCACCTCACTTGGCGACATTGCATTTTCGCGCGGGGGAGCCACGAGAGGAATACGCTCTGTGTTACCGTCGCGATTGGTAGTTGTTGCATATAAAATATCGGCACGTGGCGTGGTTTCAATATCCTCGTTTGTGCGAATGTGCACCGCCGCCCCCTCCAAGGGAATTGCTCCGCGAGCGGTTGTCACGTGCACCACAAGATATCCCACATCTTCCATTGGCATTTCAGTCATTTCCTAAACCTCCTGTCAATATTCGTTCCATATCATTCTATGCAAAAACAGGAAAAAGGGTGATGGGGTTGACTTTTTTATCATTTTGTGTTATGATTGAGACGATAAAACAAAAATAATGGAGATTTATAATGGATAGAACAGAAATAGCCGAACTCACAGTACTTTGCCTAATTCAAAAGGAGAATAAAATTCTTTTACAAAACAGAGTGAAAAGCGATTGGCGCGGATATGCTTTCCCCGGTGGACATATTGAGGTTGGCGAGTCGATTGTCGATGCTGTTGTTCGCGAGGTTAGAGAAGAAACGGGATTGACAATCATCGATCCAAAGCTCTGCGGCATCAAGCAGTTTCCTCTCAAAGATGGTAAATACGAAAACGGAAGATATCTTGTTTTTCTTTTTAGAGCCGACAAATTCAGCGGTGAAGTGGTTTCTTCCGAAGAGGGAGAAATGCGTTGGATCGATAAACGCGATTTGCATAAATTTAACCTTGTGCAGGATTTTGACGATATGCTCAAAGTGATGGCAGAGGATACCTATAACGAATTCCAATATCTCGTGCAAAACGATGAATGGAAAGTAGTATTAAAATAAGCAAAAGAAAGAACCCCACCGCGGTGAGGTTCTTTCTTTATTTTTACACTTTTTCTTCCGCTTTCGCTTTTACAAACTCACGGTAATACATAAATTGAATAATGTTCTTTTCTTTAGGAACCTTCAATTCATAATAATTGTCGTTGGTAGAGAAGATCAAGGTTCTGCGTCCGTGCATACCCATATCCGAAATGGTAGAGAGGGGAATGACGGTGTCGCCAATGGTAATGGCTTCATTTGTGATGTGTGCTTCATTGCGAGAGACCTCCTTCAACTCATGTCCCTCAATGGTGAAGAGATACGCTTCGGGAAGGGTGTAGGGGATATCGTTTGCAACATCTTTTGCAAGCTCTGTTCTTTGCCATTGGTTGAGGTCATAAACGGTTTTTTGGTCGATGCCATGCAGCATTCCGTATTTATCATAAGTAAAGGAGTGTCCGCAAGCGGAGCAGGTAACGGTATCTTTTTTAGAAGTCAATGTGTTGTGTGCACGGCATTTGGGGCAAAGGAAAACAAGGCTTTCCAAACCTTCGGCAAGCTTTTTGCCGCGATAGGGGAGCATTTCTTTCTTTTGACGTTCATAAGCATTCTCGTAGAGGTCGCGCTTGATGATTTCGTCAATTTCTTCCACACTCATGTTAGCAAGGTCTTCCTTGGTATAAATGCCAACGGGAGCACCGTAAAGGCGACCTTTG
>JAZOMJ010000110.1:0-28583 GCA_045653865.1 Eubacteriales bacterium | reverse complement strand
AAGAGTTACGTCGCCCATGCCGTAGCCAACGCCCGAGATGCGTGCGTTCTTGACGAACAGGTCAACAAGGTTGTCGTAGCGACCGCCGCCAAACATTGCGCGGTTGTTTTCGGGAGCGTTGTCGAACACCTCAAAAACAGTGCCCGTGTAGTAATCGAGACCGCGAATGATGCCAAAATCGAAGATGCAGTACTTGTCCAGATTCATCTTGCGAAGCGCTGCAAACAAAGACAAAAGCTCTTGAGAACCAACAGAGTCGGGGCAAAGCGCGGTGGCATCCTCAACGCTCATGGTGTAAAGAGCATCGATTTTTGCAATCTGCTCATCGGTAAGACCGAGAGCGGTCATATCCTTTTCGTAGCTTTCGCGTGTCACCTTGTTCTTGCGGTCGATGACCTTGGAAACTTGACGGCTGCCCTCAACATCCTTGCCTGTGATGGCGGCAACAACGTCATTGAAGAAGCGACGGTTGTTGATGCGCACGGTGAACATGGTTTCATCGGCACCGTAAGCGCACATAATGCGAATGGCACTTGTGATAACTTCGAGATCTGCCTCATAGGTGTTGCAACCGAAAATATCGACGTTGAGTTGCCAGAACTCGCGCAAACGTCCTCTTTGGGTTGCCTCGTAGCGGTACATATTGGGAATGGAGAACCACTTGAGCGGGAAGCTGAGTTCACCCATTTTTGCCGCGACCATACGAGCGACAGTGGGGGTCATTTCGGGGCGGATTGCCAGGTGGCGGTCGCCTCTATCCATAAAGTTGTAGGTCTGCTTGTTGGCAATCTCCTCGCCACTCTTGGCGGCATAGAGATCCAAAGATTCAAGCATGGGGCCGTTGTATTCATCAAATGCGGCGTTTTCCAGCTCGCGGCGAATAATGCCGAAGAACCAGTTGCGCAGCTTCATTTCTTGCGGATAAAAATCTCTTGTGCCCTTGTAGGGTTGCATAGAAAGCTTTTCTGCCATATCGGTACCTCTTTTTGTCTTGATTACCTTTTATTATACCAAATCCCCGCGCCGATTGCAAGAGGTTTTGGGAAAAAGTGTGAGGGTTTTTGAAAAGCAAATTATACAATTGTAGGGACCGGCGTCCTCGACGGTCTGTTTTGCCGAAATATGAAGATGAAAAATGGGCGGTGTGTGATTTTTTTGCATGGAACGGCTTGCAATCGGGCGCAAAATGTGATATAATACCATCACCGAGAAATATGCACCATTAGCTCAGCTGGATAGAGCACAAGCCTCCGACGCTTGGTGTCGACGGTTCGAATCCGCCATGGTGTGCCAAAAAAGTACAAGTCTTTCGTCTTGGACTTTTTCTTATTGTTCACTGTAATACGCCTCTAAAATTCGTGCGGCGGTGATGGCGGAATAGTAACCGTGTGCGCCGTTTTCAAGAACAACCGAAATGACAATGTCAGGGTTGTTGTAAGGAGCGGCGGCAACAAAAAGCGCGTTATCGGGAAGGTTGCTTCCCTTTTGTGCCGTACCCGTTTTTCCTCCAACCGTTACGGGAATTGCACTGTTGTTTGCAATTCGACTGTTGGTAAAGCCGGTTTCGGTAATCATCTTCCTCATTCCCTCAAAAACGGTGTTGAGGTCATCTTGGGCGATATCCAAGCGGCTCAAAACAGTGTCCTCTGTTTGCTGATATACAAAGCTCGGTTCGTCACTGCCAAAGCGGTAAACGCTATGAAGCAAGTGTGCCGTGTATCGCGTGCCACCGTTGCAAAGCGTGCCGATGTAGGTTGCCATTTGAACGGGAGAGAGTTGGTGATCGGATTGCCCAATTGCCGCTTGCCAGGTCATGCCGGGTTGCCATTGCTCGGTGCTTTGAATTTCACCGCGGTAGGTAGGTCCTGCCAAAATACCAGTAGAACCACCAAGTTCAAGTCCGGTGGGTTGCCCCAAACCCAAGGCAGCGAGATATTTTTCCATTTTTTCAATGCCAAGTCGATTGCCAAGTTCACAGAAAAAGCTGTTGCAGGAGTGTGCAATGGCATCGATAACATTTTGCGATCCCCAATGGTTTTCGCCATACGTTGAACAACTGAGAATTCCTTTGTACTTGCCCGTGCAAGAAATATACTCGTTTGTTAGCAAAACATTATTGGAAAGCGCGATTGCCGCCATTCCCACCTTTAAGGTAGAACCGGGGGCATAGGTGCCAAACAATGCGCGGTTGGTCAAGGGTTTTGTGGGGTCCTGCGCCAACACGTTATAATCAGCGTTGTAGGTAGTTAGATCATAGGTCGGGTAGGATGCGATAGCAAGCACCTCAAAGGTTTTGGGATTGATGGCAACGGTAGCACCTGCATTGCAAGACTCGCCATCCGGTTGCCCTGCAACATACACCACGTTTTCGGCAAGACCATCCTCTGCAGCTATCTGCAATTCGATATCGATGGTAAGGTAAACATCATTGCCGGCAACGGCTTCGGTAAGCACTTCAACATCTACTACGTTGCCGTTTTTGTCCTCTTTGATTTTCACCTTGCCGTCGGTTCCGCGCAAATAACTTTCAAACGCTGCCTCGCAACCCGATTTGCCGACAATGGCGTTCATTTGGTATCCTTGCTCGCTGTAGTATTCCCATTCGTCGGAATAAATGGGACCAACAAGACCGAGAATATGCGATGCATATCTGGGATAGCAATATTCGCGCTCGACATTGACGGTAAAATTCACCGCCTTTATGTTCTGTTCTTTTATGTAGGTCATCAAGGACATATCCACATCCTCGCACAAGATATATTCGCCCGAAGAACGGAAGCGCGTGGCATCCAAATCGTAATACATACGAATCAGTGTGTCGATTTCTTTGTCGGTGTAGCGGCGTTCGCCATTGTTATCAAATTGCAAAAGATCGTAGGTATCGGTGTAATAATCGCGCAACTCTGTGGCGGTGGCATCGGCTTTGAGTCCGATGTCTCCCAATACACGCTTAAGACGGTAGGCACGAATAGAATCTCCGTTTAAAGTGTCGGCACTATACGTGTAGTTGGGATAGGTGCCGTCTAAGGGAAAGAATTTTTGTTCCCTTACCCCCTCGCCACCGCGTTGGGCAAGCGCGTTTTGCACACCTAAGCAAAGGGTATTTCTTTCTTGCAATGAAAGCGAATAAAATTGCGCGTGCGCCAAAGAAAGATCGTAGCTATATCGGTTTGCCACAAGCTTAACACCGTTGCGGTCATAAATTTCGCCACGCACCGCTTGCACGGTGACCACACGTTCGGTGATGTCCGACTTGTATTCATTTTCGCGACCGGAAATCTGTATATAAAACAGTCTGCCGAGATAAATCACGCAAATCAAACAAAACAATGTCACAACACCAAGATAGCGCAATGTTCGGTTGGGAGAATTGCGGTACTGCAAGCGGACACCTCCTTTCAAAAAAACAGAACAAGAATTGCGTTACATATACAAGCTTGTAATCACCAGCAATGTGATTGTGCCCAAGAATATCCACGTGCCGGGGTTGAGGATGAGAACGTTCATCCATTTATCGAAACGGAGAGTACATTCACCCTCTTTGAGAGAGCGATGGAAGCGTTTTGCATTGGCAAGATAGAAGATCGGGCCGATGATCATGCACAGGATAACAAACACACTGTATGCCGTTACCATAATCACGCCAACGGTGTCTCCCTCGGCAGGGGTAAGACTGTCACCGCAACGGCGAATGAGCTCGGTTGTGTAAACACCGCCGATCATATTGAACGCCGCATGAATGGAAATGGTGTAAAGCACGCTACCCGTTCTGACGTAAATAAAACTGAGCAGTATGCCAACGGCGGTAGCATAAAAGATTTGGCTGAGGTTACCGTGAATGAGACCAAAGATCAATCCCGAAATGAGGATAGCGGGCAGGTCTCCGTAGCGACGCAAACGGTCGATAACCGCCTTGCGATAAAAAAGCTCCTCAAAGATGGGGGCAAGGATGCCCACAAAAAGGATGTTGATGCCAAGGGGCGTGGCTGTGGTCATTTGTTCCAATTCATTTTCCACTTGAATACCCAATACGTCATACACCCACGCATTGACATATTGACCAAGATAACTGGAAACATAGGAAAGCGCAAAGCAGAGGAACAAAAAGCCCACCCACATCAGGGGATGCAGCTTTTGCTTTTGCGGTGCTCTTTTTGGGAGTGCACAAAGCAACAGATAGGCAACAGGCATTCCAAGCAAATACATCGGCACCGTCGAGAGCGCCCATAGGTACCAATCATTTTCGGTTATGGCGGGATAAGCGAGCAACAGATATTCGTCTATAAAAATTTGCGCTACTGCCGTCAATAAAAGAACCAACACAGCCGAAAAGGCGATCAGCCCCGTGTGCAAGCGCACACGCGACAACTTTACGGGGGGATTTAATTGTATGGGTTCTGCTTGATAAGTTGTGTAATTTTGAAATTCATTCATAAAAAATCTCCTTGATAAAAACAAGGGCGGTGATAAGCTCGCCCTTGCTGTCAATCATTATTTTGCTTTGTATTTGACAAACTCAGAAAAATCTCCCGCGCTTTGCAGCATTTTGCCAAGTCCCAAGCACACCGATTCCATCGGGCGCTTTGCCGTTATAACACGAATGCCTGTGCGATCGCTGATGGCACGGTCGATGCCGGGCAGGAGTGAACCGCCGCCGACAAGCACGATACCAAAATCGAAAATGTCGGCTGAAAGCTCGGGGGGTGTTTCTTCAAGCGTCATTTTAACCATCGAAATGATTTCGGAAAGCGGCTCTTTGATGGCCTCGCGAATTTCTCCGCTCTTGACCTCGATGGTGACCGCAAGACCTGTGCGCAAATCTCTGCCGCAGACCTCCATGGTGCCGCGATCGATATCGGGGGTTGCCGATCCAATGCGCTTTTTGAGGTTTTCGGCGGTGATGTCGCCTATGAGGATATTTCTTGTTTGCTTTAAGTAATTGACAATGGCAATATCCAACTCGTTGCCCGCAACGCGCAAAGAATTGGACTCAACCACGCCGCCAAGGCTGATGATTGCCGTCTCCGAAACGCCGCCGCCAAGGTCAACAACCATGGCACCTCTCGCCTTGGAGATTTGAATGCCTGCACCGACTGCCGCCGCGATGGGTTGGTCGATCAGCTCCACCTCTTTTGCACCTGCCTCGAGGGTTGCATCCTGCACGGCACGACGCTCAACGCCCGTCACTCCGTAAGGAATGCAAACGAGCGCCATCGGGCGGTTGAAAAAGGACGTCATATCGGTACGCTCAAAAAAGTCGTGCAGCATTAAGGATGTGGTTTGAATATCGGTGATAACACCGTCCTTGAGGGGGCGAAGCGCCAAAATGTTGCCGGGCGTTTTGCCCACCATACGCTTGGCAGTTGTGCCGGATGCAATAACCTCTTTGGTTGCACGATCAAGGGAGACCACCGTTGGTGCACGCAAAACGATGCCCTTGTCTTTGAGATATATCATTGTGTTTGATGTACCAAGATCGATGCCGATCTGCTTTGCCACGGTGCTCACCTCCTTTGTTGTAATTCAAACAACAATCCCTCCGTCACGGCAAAAGCCGTGACACCTTTCAGGCTCCCTTGTGTAAAGGGAGCTGTCATTTGTCCTTGTGACAAATGACTGAGGGATTGTTCATTGCTGATTATCATTTTATACTGTACTGTAATTTATTATAACACAAAGATTTGCGTTTGGCTACCCCTTACAGTAAATTTTCTTTGAAAATTTCGTGATGCAAGCAGCACAAACGGTGCACAGGGAGACCGACTACGTTGAAATAGTCGCCCACAATGCCCGAAATGTATGCCGATGCAAGCCCTTGAATAGCATACGCGCCTGCTTTGTCATAGGGCTTTGCGGCACGAACGTAACTGCAAATCGTCTCCTCGTTCATTTCGTCAAAGGTGACCTTTGTCACCTCGTGGGTAACGCCTTGCTTATCATTGCCAATGAGGCAAATGCCGCTGACAACCTCGTGCTCTCTGCCCGAATACAGACGGAGCATTCTTTTTGCGTCCTCTTCGTCGATAGGCTTGCCCAAAATTTCACCGTCGATGGCGACGATGGTATCCGACGAAATAATGACTGTATCGCAAAGATCGCGACCTTCTTTTAGGAGCGCTTCTTTCACCGCCATACCCTTGCGCAAGGAAAGCTCCTCGACCAACCGGTAGGGATCGGTGATGTCGCTGCTCTCGTCGGTGTCGGCAACAACAATTTCAAAATTGACGCCAAGCATTTCCAAAATCTCGCGACGTCTGGGAGACTTGGATGCCAAAATGTATTTCATAGTTTGATTGCAGAAAAATTCTGCTCCTTTCGGTTGTTTTGTTGACAGCCAACCCTTCCGTCTGCCTACGGCAGCCACCTCCCCTTGCACAGGGGAGGCAGAAGAACCCCCGCTTTTGTTCGTCTGCTTTTCTTATTCTCGTCTTCAAAAAGTTTTTTTGTAGAAAGCGTAACTATTTGAGCCTCCCCTGTGCAGGAGGGAAGGCGGCAAGCGCCCCGTAATTGCAAGCAATTACTGAGGTGGCACGAGCTTGCGAGTGACGGAGGGGTTGGCTTTGCCTAAAAATATTTTACATTTACATCACATCGGGGAAGAAAGCTTGGCTCCCTTCCCCACGGTGGTTATTTCTTCATCGAAATGGCTTTTTTTGCCGCCTCTGCGATTTTTGCAGGAGTGAGTCCGTATGCCTCGAGAAGTGCAGGAACGGTGCCGGAATGTCCGTAGGTATCGTTCATACCAACGCGGATAACCGGAACGGGACAGCTTTCACAAATCGCCTCGGTGACTGCCGCACCAAGACCGCCAATGATGTTGTGCTCTTCGGCGGTAACGAGTGCACCCGTTTCTTGTGCCGCTTTTGCCAAAATGTCCTTATCGATGGGCTTGATGGTGTGAATGTTGATGATGCGTGCATCGATTCCGTCAGCCGCAAGCAGTTCTTTTGCTTCAAGCGCCAAAGAAACCATCAAACCTGTGGCAACAATGGTAACATCCTTGCCGTCGGCAACGCAAACACCCTTGCCAAGCTCGAACTTATAATCGGGGTTATCGTTGATAACCGGAACCGCAAAGCGACCGAAACGAAGATAGAACGGGCCGTCAGTAGTCATTGCCGCCTCAACTGCCGCTCTTGCTTCTACCGCATCCGAGGGGTTGACAATGGTCATGCCGGGGATGGTACGCATCAGAGCGATATCCTCGTTGCATTGGTGGGTTGCGCCATCCTCGCCAACGGTGATGCCTGCGTGGGTTGCGCCAATTTTTACGTTGAGGTGAGGGTAGCCGATGGAGTTGCGCACCTGCTCGAATGCTCTGCCTGCGGCAAACATTGCAAAGCTGGATGCGAACACCGTTTTGCCCGTGGTAGCGATTCCTGCCGCTACGCTCATCATATTGCCCTCTGCAATGCCGCAATCGAAAAATCTTTCGGGGCACGCCTTTTTGAACTTGATGGTTTTGGTCGCCTCTGCGAGGTCGGCATCAAGAACCACAAAATCGTATTTATCTGCAAGTTCTGCCAAAGCAGAACCGTATGCTTCTCTGGTAGCCAATTTTTCTGCCATTTTCACATCCTCCTTACGCATTCAGTTCTGCCAGTGCGGCTTCGCATTGCTCGTCGTTGGGAGCCGCGCCGTGCCAGTTGACCTTGTTTTCCATAAAGGATACGCCCTTGCCCTTAACCGTTTTTGCAACGATTGCGGTGGGCTTGCCCTTAACGGCTTTTGCCTCTTTGAGGGCGGCTTCGATTTGTTCGAAATCGTGGCCGTCGATGGAAATGACGTGGAAGCCGAACGCTTCGAGCTTTTTATCGTGAGGAGTGGGATTCATAACCTCGGTGACGGGACCGTCGATTTGCAGGCCGTTCCAGTCGATGATAACGCAAAGGTTATCGAGCTTGTAGTGGGATGCAAACATGCAAGCCTCCCAAACCTGACCCTCTTCGCTCTCACCGTCGCCAACAACGGTGTAAACGCGGTAGTCTTTCTTGTCGATTTTGCCTGCCAGAGCCATTCCTGCCGCCGAACTGATGCCAAGACCGAGAGAACCTGCCGACATATCAACACCGGGGGTGAGCGTCATATCGGGGTGACCTTGCAGACGTGCGCCGAGTTTGCGCAGGGTGGTGAGTTCCTCTACGGGGAAATATCCACGGTTTGCAAGCGCAGAATACAGACCCGGTGCACAGTGTCCCTTGGAGAGCACGAAGCGGTCACGCTCGGGCATTTGAGGGTTTGCGGGGTCGATGTTCATTTCTTCAAAATACAGATATGCCAAAATTTCGGCAATGGAAAGCGAACCGCCGGGATGTCCCGATTTTGCCGCGTGTGTGCTTTTGATAACGCCGATGCGAATCTGTCTTGCAGTCTCTCGCAACGCTTGCAGTTTGTTTTGTTCCATGGGGTACCTCCAAGAGAGTTTTAGACTTCCCCTTTATTATATCCTAAATAAATATCTTTGTCAATATAAAAAGCGGAAAAACAAGAATTTATGGGGGCGACCACCGGTCGCCTTTACAGTAAAGAGAAAAATCTATTGTAGGGACCGGCGTCCTCGACGACCCCTACAATAGATTTTGTTATTTTCTTTCTTCGTCTGCTTGCATTTTTCAAAAAAAAATGGTATAATACTTTTGATATTGTCATCGCGCGAGGCGCGGGGAGGTTTTTATGAAAATGCAAGGCGCAATTTTTGATATGGACGGCACACTAGTTGATTCCCTTTCCTTTTGGGATTGCTTTTGGCGCGATATGGGAAAACGCTATTTTAACAACCCCGATTTTCAGATAGATGCCGAGCATTTTGACACCCACGTGCGCACAATGATCTTTAGCCACGCCATTTCTTATTTGCACGGTTATCTCAAAATTCCTTGCTCCCCTGAGGAGTTCGACGAGTTTGCCGCCGCCTACGTCAATCGTTTTTACGGCACCGTTGTAACCCCCAAGGCAGGTTCCAAGGAGCTTTTATCTGCTCTGCGTGAGCGCGGTGTGCGCATCTGTTTGGCTTCCGCCACCGACCGTCGCTACCTTTCGGTCGCTTTGGAGAGTTGCGGTCTTGCTGATTTTTTTACACCCGAAACCATTCTTTCCTGCTCGGATATCGGTGTTGGCAAGGAACGCCCCGACGTCTTTTTGGCGGCGGCAAAGGTGATGGGCACCCCTCTCTCCGAAACTGCCGTGTTTGAGGACTCCGCGCTCGCTTTGGAAACCGCAAAGGGCGCAGGCTTTATCACCGTGGGGGTTTATGATGCGCATCAACTCTCGCAAAACCGCCTGATGGCGGCATCCGACATCTATCTTGGCGAGGATAAAACACTTGTCGATGCGCTTGCCTTTGTTGGCACAGAATCCTAAAATCCGTGTGTGATTCTTGCTTGACAAACGCGCGGTTTTATTGTATAATAATTATAAAGATTCTAAAATGGGGTGGTATGCGCCCCATTTTGCAAATACTGACGGGAGGACGCTATGGCAACAAAACAAAAATTGAAAATTCTTGCCATAGTTGGCCCTACGGCAAGCGGAAAAACGGCAGTTTCGATTGAGATTGCCAAACGCCTTGGCGGTGAAATCGTTTCCTGCGATTCGATGCAGATTTACCGCCGTATGGACATCGGTACGGCAAAGCCGACCAAAGAGGAAATGTGCGGCATTCCCCACCACCTCATTGATGCGGTGGAGCCCGATGCTCCCTTTTCTTGTGCCGAATACGTCTCTTTGGCAGGTGAAGCAGTAAAAGACATTGCCGCACGCAAAAAACTGCCCATCCTTTGCGGTGGCACGGGGCTTTATCTCGACCGCTTTTTGTGTGGTGAGATGGAAGAAACCCACGCCAATGAAGATTTGCGTGCTTCCCTTTTTGCATTTGCCGAGCGTGAGGGCGTTGCGGCTCTGCACGAGCGTTTGCGCGCAGTCGACCCCGAAAGTGCAGATGCTATCCATCCCAACAATGTCAAGCGTGTGGTTCGCGCGCTGGAAATCTATGAGCAAACAGGCATTTCAAAAAGCGAATTCGACCGTCGTTCACAAGTAGTGGAATCCCCTTATGATGCCTTGGTCATCGGTTTGCATTATCCCCGTCGCGAGGTGCTCTATGAGCGCATCAACCGCCGCGTGGATATGATGCTTGCCGACGGACTGTTGGAAGAAACCCGTCGACTTTTGGATGAGGGTGTGTTCGCACGCAATCAAACTGCCGCACAAGCCATCGGCTACAAAGAGCTCCTCGGCTATTTTGACGGCAACGAAACCCTTGCAGAGGCTGCAGAAAACCTCAAAACCGCCACCCGTCGCTATGCCAAGCGTCAACTCACGTGGTTTACCGCAAAGCCCTATGTGGAATGGGTGGAAATGGAAAAGGACGGTTCTCTTCGCTCGCTTGATGATATTTGCGATGAAATTCTCTCACTTTTTGAAAAAGAGGTGGGAGCATTATGAAAAGAATCGAATTTTTGAAAAAATACGCGCTTCGCTTTGCCGTTACCTTGGCAATGTTGGGGCTCATCGTTTACACCGTTGCGCACGCTATGGGATTTGCCATGGGCAATGTGCTCACCACTCCCGTGCGCCATATCACCGATACACAAATTACATCGGCGCAGGGTTACCTTTTCCGCAATGAAGAGGTGCTCTCCACCAACAATACAGGTCTTGTTGACACTCTAGTGAAAAACGGGACCAAGGTTGGCAAAAACGCATTGGTTGCCAATGTTTGGGCAACCAATGCCACCGAAGAAGCGCTTGCGGCAATGCAATTGCAACTTTCTCGCATCAACCGCTCAATTCGCATTCTTGAGGAATGCCAACTCAAACCCGGCACACCCGTGTCGGAAGCGAATAAATATCGCGACGAATATCTCTCCCTCTATCGAGAAATCAGCGCGGCAACCGAATCGGGTGATTTCAGTCAGGTGCCCGTTTTAGAGGAAAAACTGCTCATCGCGCTCAACCGTTACGTTTCTTTGGTGGGCAAAACCGATGAAATGCAAAATCATTTGCAATCTCTAAAAGACGAGAAAAACGCCATTATCGGTGGTGCCGGTGTTACCGAAATAAAGAGCGAAGCATCCTCGGGCTTGTTTTATGATGCCGGCTTTGTGGACGGTTTTGAGAATATTTTTACGACAAGTGCTCTTGAAACACTCACCCCCAATGCTCTGCACACCCTTGCCGAAAGCACTCCCTCTTTGCCCGAGGGACAAACGGTTGGCAAATTGGTGTACGGATATGAGTGGTATTTGGCATTAGAACTCAACCCCAACGTGGCAACAAAATTCCAAGAAGGAAAAGCCTATAACTTCACCTTCCCTGAAAACAACGATGCCACCGCCAAACTCACTTTGAACAAAATGGTTTGGGGAGATGATACGGTGTTGGCAATTTTTGTTTGCGAAAGCCACCCCAATGATTTTTTATTCTATCGCCGTCAAACTGTGGAAATCACCATTGGTGAGAGCGACGGATTTTACATTCCCGAAACGGCACTCGTCACGCAAAACGGTGTTTTGGGCGTTTACATTTTTGAGGAAAGCACCGTAAAATTCCGTCAAATCGACATCATTTGGCGCGGTGAGGGTTATGCCATTGCAAAGCTCCCAGGTGACAATTCTTTGACCCAACTCAAAGAAAACGATATTTTGATTACATCCGGAAAAGATCTTTACGAAGGGAAGGTGTACCGATGACGGATTTTTCTTATGTTGACCAAAATCTTGCCGAAATTCGCGCCCGCATCGATGCGGCATCCAAGCGAAGCGGTGGCAGAAACGTCACTCTTTTAGCGGCGGTCAAGTACACCGACACCGAACACATCAACTACTTGCATAGCCTTGGCGTGAACAACATTGGTGAGAACCGCGTGCAGCAGCTCTTGGAGCATTGGGACTCTCTCAATCGCGAAAATTTGCGCGTGCACTTTATCGGCACCCTGCAAAAAAACAAGGTCAAGTATATCATTGATAAAGTATCAATGATCCACTCGCTGGATAGTTTTTCCCTCGCGCAAGAGATTGAAAAACAAGCCGCCAAAAAAGGAATTGTGATGGACGTTTTGGTGGAAATCAACAGCGGTATGGAAGAAAATAAGAGCGGAATTTCCCCCGACGAGGTCGCCGCGTTTTGCGAGTCGCTCGGCGAGTTTTCGCACATAAAACTCCGCGGATTTATGACAATGGCGCCAAAATGTGAAAAAATTGAAGAATATCGTAAATATTTTAATAAAACTTCTCAATTATGTCTTGACATTTGGCAAAAAACACTTCATAATATAGGTAGGCCCATTTTATCGATGGGAATGTCGGATAGCTTTGAAGTTGCTATCGAGGAGGGCGCGGATATTGTTCGCGTCGGTCGCGCACTGTTTGCGCCACGTTAAATTGTATTTTGTATGAGCAACATATAGGAGGAACAAAATGAATTTGTTGAAAAGATTTGTCCGCAATGACAATGCGGATTTTGATGAGAGCTACGACGAAAACGAGCTCTACGTAATGCCCGAGGATATTCAAATGCCCGACACCGTTGAAAACAGTGTTGCCGCATTGGAAAACCCTGCACGCAAGGAACCCGAATTCCGTTCCGCAAGCGCGGCAGATAAGGTATCCCTGAAGCTTCTCCAACCCAAGAGCCACATCGAGGCTACCAAAATTGCCGACAAGCTCAAAGAGGGTTGCATCGTTTTGTTGGACATCAGCCGTTTGACCAAAGAGCAAGCACACCGCTTGGTAGACTTCCTTTCCGGTGTTGCATACGTTCTTGGCGGTGAAATGATTAGAACCAACAAGAACACCATTGTTATCTCTCCCTCCGGTGTAGATATTTCCGGTTTCGCTCCCGAGCCCGAAGCACCCGTAGAAGAACCCGTTGAAGAGGTTGTTGAGGAAGAAGTTGTTGAAGAAGTAACTGTTGAGGAAGACGCACAATAAGTGTTATTTCACGCATAAAAGGCTGTTGCGATTTGCGTAACAGCCTTTTGCTTTGAATTTTCCCAAAAGGAGACCCCCCTATGATTTATGTGGTTAATCTGATTAAAAATATTGCGTTGGCTCTTTTGAGCGCTTTGGATATCGCCATGTTCGGCAGAGCCATTCTCTCTTGGATAGACCCGATGGGAGACGGCCCTCTGTCATCGATTCTTTACACTATCACCGAGCCTATCATTCTCCCTTTTCGCAAATTGTTCGAAAAAATGAATTGGTTTGTGGGTGTACCCATTGATATGGCATTTTTTGCTGCTATGATTTCGATTATGGTTTTGCAAGCACTTTTGGAGGCTATTCTCTGATGGCAACCGATGCTCGCGACCTGTTTGAAGCGCGCCTTGAGGACGCCATTCGCAAATGCAATGCAGGCAGTGTTGCGCATCTTCCCTTTTTGACCATGCGTCAGCGCCGCCGTGCCGAGCGCCTTTTGGATGCACGCGGCATGCGTGAGAACGTTTGGTTTTGGGGCGGGCACCCCACTGCCGAACGCGCGTGCTTGTTTCTGCTCCCCGACTATCTTGTGGCAATTCTGCCCGAGGATGCCGACGAGCGCGAAACAGCTCTGCCCGATTATCTTGCCGAAGAACTCCAAACAGCAGTAGTTGCTCTCTACATTCAAGGCAGTGGATTTCGCAATTTGTCGCACCGCGATTATCTTGGCGCGGTGTTGGGTCTTGGCATCGAGCGCGATGCCTTAGGCGACATTGCCGTGCAGGGTGAGCATTGCGCCATCCTCTTTTGCCCACGCACGCTTGCAGGATTTCTCTCGGGAGAACTCACCAAAGTCGGCTCGGATACCGTCCGTTGCCGCGAGTGCGTCATTGACGAAACCTTTACCGACGGAAAGAAATATCGCCCCATCAGCGACACCGTGGCATCTGCTCGACTCGATTGCGTGGTTGCCGCGCTCTGTAACCTCTCGCGAGAGGCCGCACAAAGCGCTGTAAGGAGCGGTCTTGTGGAGGTCGACTTCGAGCCTGAAGAACGTGTTGACACCGTTCTTGAGCCCCCTATCACCGTCTCTGTGCGTGGTCACGGACGTTTCATCCTGCGATCCTTCGACGGCGAGACCAAAAAAGGCAGATTACGCCTGAGAGCAGATCAATTAGTTTGATAATGAAAGCCAAAAGAACACCGCTCAAACCGAGCGGTGTTCTTTTTAATTATTTAACTCTGCACTCTGCATTCTGCACTGAATTCATCACTCTTCTTCGTCTGCATCATCCGCAAACGCTTCGGCAAACGTGTGGTGAACCTTGGCTTCTTCCTTGGGGACGATGTCACCGGCCTTGGTCAGGGCAATCTTGGTCAAGAGAGGACCAAAGAGCTCGTAAACCAATACACCAAAAAGAACAATGTTGCGCACGATGTAACCGTCGGCGAGGAGCACGCCTGCAATAGCAGACATACCGAGCGCTACGCCCGCTTGGGGGAAGAGCGTGATACCGAGATACTTAACAATCGAGGGTTCGCATCCCGAAAGTTGTGCACTTGCCGCCGCGCCAACGTATTTGCCAAGCGCGCGGAAAAGTACGTAAACCGCACCGATCAAAATAATCATAGGTGTTTTGAAAATGCTCAAATCGAGTTCGGCACCGCTGAACACGAAGAAGAGAATGAGCACAGGCATAGTCCATTTGTCGGTCTTTTCCATCAATTCGTCGGCACTGTCGCAAATGTTGCAGAAGAGCGTACCCATCATCATACAAACAAGCAGGTTGGAGAACGCAATTTCAATGCCAAAGGGCAAATGGAATTCCATTTGCGCAAGTGCTACCGTGAGAAGAACAAAGGTCAAGGTGATACAAAGACGCTTACTGTTGGATTGGAAGTGGTCCTCTACAACAGAAAGAACCCAACCTGTGAGCGCACCGAGCACCAAGGAGAGAGAAACCTCAACCAAAGGATTGATCAGCAAGGAAACAATGCCAACTGCTGCAGCACCGCTCTCAAGCGCTTGTGCAATACCCATTGAAACCGCAAAGCAAACAAGACCTACAGCGTCATCGAGCGCAACTACGGGGAGCAAGAGGCTGGTAAGAGGACCTTTTGCCTTATACTGCTTAACAACCATCATAGTTGCCGCAGGAGCAGTTGCGGTGGCAATTGCTCCGAGCGTGATAGCAACCGAAAGAGGAAGAACCTCTTCTCCCAACCAAAAATGCAGACCGATGAGCGCGCCGTCAACCACCAGCATGGTGATAATGGCTTGTGCGCAACCAACAATGGTTGCTTGGCGTCCTGTCTTTTTGAGCGAGGAGAGTTTAAACTCTGAGCCAATGGCAAACGCAATAAAGCCGAGGGCAACGTCTTGCACGATGGCGCCCGTTCCCTTTAAGGTTTCTTCATTGGAGAAAACACCCGTGATGCCAAGGCGACCAAGGCAATAGGGACCAATGAGCACGCCTGCAATCAGATATCCCGTAACGGCAGGGAGTCCCAAGGGCTTTGCAAAACGCGAGAGCAAAAGTCCCATAAAGAGCGCGAGTGCCAAGCCAAACAAAACCTGCGAGCTCCCCCCCTCAGAGAAAGCACCTGAAAATTGTTCGTAAAACATAATTTTATACCTTCTTTTTATATAAAATATTAAAAATCACAAAACATCGACTATTATACTCCTATACAGGGGAAATGTCAATAGGAAAAGTGAATTTTTTTGATACTTTTTTGCTTTTTGAAAAAGGCATCAAAAGCGAAGAAAAATGAGCGATTGTTTTGGCGAGCACGATGTTACAGAAAGGCTCCCTTGTGTAAAGGGAGCTCAGGCTACTGACAAACCCATACTAAAAAATCACAACCAGCAATTTGCACAAAAGAAAGGCTCCCCTGTGCAAGGGGAGCTGTCGAGCGAATGCGAGACTGGAGGGTTGGTTCTAACTTTATTGTCAAAAATATAAGGCAAACACAAGAAAGTCACAACCCTTCCGTCATTTTCTTGCGAAAATGCCACCTCCCCTTGCACAGGGGAGGCTCGAAATTAGTGTCCTTTAGCTATTTTGACGAATGGCTTGTTTCGAAGACACTTTGTCAGCAAACTGGGCTCCCTTGTGTAAAGGGAGGCAAAAAAAACACTTACGTCAAAAAGGTTTGGTTGTAATTATAACATCGTTCCCAAAAAAGAACTAAAAAACAATTGACATTTTCCAAGGAATATGATATACTTGACTTAGAAAAAAGAAACGGAGGAACACCCAAATGCTCAAAGTGGAACGCACATCTGTTATGAATATCGACAACGCCATCAGAGGCGCACGCAACCCGATGAACAGTTGGGAACGCTCCGACAGCATCTATGATGAGACCGGCAAGTTTATCATCGGCGCCGCCGACCTTGATTTTGGTCACCGCCTCGCGGTTGCAGGCAGCGATCACCGCAAATTTTTGCGCCAAGTGTTCGTATCGGTTGACATCACCGCTCCCCTTTATTGGTGGAAAGAGTTTGATACCTACAAGGTTGGCACCGTTGCCAATTCCACGTCTACGATGCACAAAATTCACGCCAAGGAATTCTCTCGCGATGATTTTTCGCACGATCGCCTCGACGATGGCGGTCTTGCTATGCTCGATGCTACCGTTGCCTACCTCGAAGCGGAACGCCAAAAGTTCCTCTCCAACAAAGAGGATCGCCAAAGCTGGCACAACATGATTCAAATGTTGCCCTCCTCCTATAACCAAATGCGTACTGTAACCATGAATTATGAAAACCTCATCAACATCTATTACGCGCGCCGCACCCACAAGCTTGCCGAATGGCACACCCTGTGCGAGTGGATCGAATCTCTCCCCTGCGCCGCCGAGTGGATTTGTGTGAAAGAATAAAAAGAATGCAGGGGAAAACTTTTTGAAAAAAGTTTTCCCCTGCACCCCTTTCAAAAACTTTCGCACAAAATGAACAAAAAGAAGTCCGCAGTAAACTTACGGACGGGCGACGCAAGCCATTCGGCTTGCTTTGGCTGTCGCGAACGGTCAGGCGCCGCCAAGACCCTGCCCGTTAAGAGAGTAGATAAACAACAAAGGGATAGCGCACGTGCTATCCCTATATTTTTCTCTATTCAACTTTCTTAGCGGATAGGGTGAGTGGTCCCTAGCCGCTTGCGATAGCAAGAGCGAGGTTTACCCTCGCGCCGACTGTCTATTGGTGCACTAACAAATCTATTTTTAAACCCCTTGTTAGAGAGTTTTTTGGGAGGGGTGTGGGGAGACCTTTTTTGCAAAAAAGGTCTCCCCACAATCTTCCTCTATTCCATTACTGTGCCGCGTCAACGATAGCGGTGAACTTCTCTGCAACGAGGGAAGCGCCGCCGATGAGGCCACCGTCAACGTTGGGTTTAGCGAGCAGTTCAGCTGCATTCTTTTCATTCATAGAGCCACCGTATTGGATGGTAACGGTCTCGGCAACATCCTCACCGTACATAGAAGCGAGAACCTTGCGGATAGAGCCGCAGGTTTCTTCTGCTTGCTCAGGTGTCGCGGTCAGACCCGTACCGATTGCCCAAACGGGCTCGTAAGCGATGATAACGTTCTTCATTTCTTCAGCAGTAACGCCTTGCAGGTCAAGTTTGGTCTGCATAGCAACAACCTCGTCGGTGATGCCGGAAAGACGTTGTTCCTTCACTTCGCCAAGGCAGAGGATAACCTTCATGCCCGCAGCGAGAGCTGCCTTGGTGCGCAGGTTCACGGTCTCGTCGGTTTCGCCAAAGTATTGACGGCGCTCGGAGTGACCGATGATAACATATTCAACGCCGCAAGCGGTGAGCATTTCGGCAGAAACTTCGCCGGTGTATGCGCCCTTGGGAGCAAAGTGAACGTTCTCGGCACCAATTTTGATGTTGGAGCCCTTTGCAGCCTCTTGCGCTGCCGCAATGGTTACGTAAGGAGCACAGAAAATGATGTCGCAGTTATCTTTTCCTGCAACCATGGGTTTGATTTCATTGATAAACGCAGTTGCTTCGGCAGGAGTGAAGTTCATCTTCCAGTTGCCGGCAATTACAGTTCTTCTCTTCAAAGGATTCATATTCAATCACCTTTCTTTTTACATAATAAGGGGAACGGCGGCTCGCCGTTCCCCGTTTGATTTGTTAGGATAAATTACTTGTTGAGCAAGCAAGCGATGCCGGGGAGCTCGAGACCCTCGAGGAACTCGAGAGATGCGCCGCCACGGGTGGAGATGTGAGTCATCTTGGGGCCGAAGCCGAGACGCTCAACAGCCTCTGCGGAGTCACCGCCGCCGATGATGGAAACTGCGCCGGACTCAGCAACTGCTGCAGCAACGGTTTCGGTACCGGTTGCAAAGTTCTTCCACTCGGAAACGCCCATAGGACCGTTCCAAACAACAGTGCCTGCACCCTTGATAGCTGCGGAGAAGAGCTCGCAGGTCTTGGGACCGATGTCAAGACCCATCCAATCATCGGGAATCTTGTCGGAGTCAACGTACATGGACTCGGTGTTTTCGTCGTATTCTCTGCCCAACTTGTTGTCGATGGGAAGCAGGAAGTTAACGCCCTTAGCCTCAGCCTTAGCCATCATCTCTTTTGCGAGGTCGATCTTGTCGGTTTCGCACAAAGAGGTACCTACGCTGTAGCCCTTAGCTGCAAAGAAGGTATAAGCCATACCGCCACCTACGATGAGGGTGTCACACTTTTCGAGAAGGTTGTTGATAACACCGATCTTATCGGAAACCTTAGCGCCGCCAAGGATTGCAACGAAGGGACGTGCGGGATCAGCGAGAGCTTTGCCCATAACGCCGATTTCTTTTTGAATGAGGTAGCCGCAAACTGCGGGGAGGTAATCAGCAACACCTGCAGTGGAAGCGTGTGCGCGGTGAGCAGTACCGAATGCGTCGTTTACAAATAGACCGCCCTCGCCTGCGAGGTCAGCCAGAGCCTTTGCAAACTCGGGGTTATTCTTGGTTTCGCGAGCGTCGAAACGAACGTTCTCGATGAGTACGCAGGTGCCGTTTTCCATAGCGGCAACCTTTGCTTGTGCATCTTCACCGATGATGTCGGTAGCGAATGCAACCTTGCCGTCGAGATCTTGGTTGAGACGATCTGCAACGGGCTTCAGGGTGAACTTAACGGGATCGTTCTTCAGAGCCTTTTCTTTGAGCTCTGCAGTTGCAACTTCTCTCTCGTTCTCGGGGAGAGCGTCAACCTTTTTTTGCTCCTTCTTATCCAACTTGAAGTTGGGGGTAAAGATAGCGTGGGGCTTGCCCATGTGAGAGGAAAGAATAACCTTTGCACCCTTTTCCATGAGGTACTTGATGGTGGGGAGAGCACCAACGATTCTCTTATCGGAGGTGATAACGCCATCTTTCATAGGAACATTGAAATCGCAACGAACAAATACTTTTTGGCCGGCTTTGATTTCGATATCTTCAATAGATTTCTTGTTGTAGGTCATAATACTTGATCCTTTCAAAAAAATAAGATTTTTTGCATACATATATATGATACCACAAATTGGGAAATTTATCAATAGGTTTTGTGAAATTTTTGACTTACTTTCGCACAAAAGTTTTGAAGCGGAAAAAGTATTTTTAATAATTATTATACAAAACAAAGAATACTTGACAAATGATGTACTTCATGGTATAATAGTTTCGTTTAACTCTATTTCACAAGGAGAAAAGAAAGAATGAGAAGATCCCTGATTTTGGTTCTGATTGTGGCACTGCTTTTGCCCTGCTTTTTGACTGCATGCAATACGGGAACACAAAGCGAAACCACCCCCGAACAACTGCAAACTACGCCCGTAGCGACCACTCCCACAAAGACTCCTGTGGAGACCCCTGAAGCTACAACTCCCACAGAGACTACCCCGGAAGAGAACACCTCTCCCGTAGAGACTACAGTTCCTGAGGGGACTACCACTCCTGAGGAGACCACTACTCCCGAGGAGACCACCACTCCCGAGGAGACCACCACTCCCGAGGAGACCACTATTCCCGAGGAGACCACCACTCCCGAAGAAACCACCACTCCCGAGGAGACCACTCCTGCAGAGTGTGCTCACAATTGGAAAGAAGCAACCTGCGTATCGCCCAAGACTTGCTTGGTATGTGGCGAAACCGAGGGCGAAGCTACCGAACACGAAATCAGCAACTCCGGCGTTTGCACAGCTTGTGGCAAAAACTTTGTTTTGACCGTTGAAGAAGCAATTGCCATTGGTATGTCCTATGAAAAGGGCAAATACAGTAGCGAATACTACTACGTTCAACTCACCCTTGATAATCAAGTAAACCCCAACGGCTTTGCAAGAGCCACCATTTCGAGCGGTGTTTATTTTACCGTTAACGGTGGTTATTTGACAGGCGATGCCGAAAACTCTATCAAACTTGGTGACACCGTTATCTTTAAAGCAAAACTCGGTGCCGCAAACTCCACGATGACTACCGGTGGCAAAGAAGCACGTCTTTATGAGGTTGCTTCCTATGACATCACCCCCGTTCACAAGCACGTTTACAGCCAAACCATTACTGTAATCACTCCTGCCACCTGCTCGACAGAGGGCAAAGGAACCGTTATTTGCGCATGTGGCGACACACAAGAAGTAACCATTCCCAAAAATAACGATCACACCGCCAATGATGATTTTGTTTGTGGCCTTTGCGGCACAAGCCTTTTGATTTCGATTGAGGAAGCCATTAACATTGCTATGTCCTATGAAAAAGGCAAGTATAGTAGCGAATACTACTACGTTCAACTCACCCTTGATGACCAAGTAAACTCCAACGGCTTTGCAAGAGCTAAAATTTCGGACGGTCTCTATATTTCTGTTGCCGGCCCCTACAACACCGACTATGTTAACGACACCATTCAACTTGGTGATACCGTTATTTACAAAGCAAAAATCGGTGCTGTAAACTCCACGATGACTACCGGTGGCAAAGAAACCCGTTTGTATGAGGTTGCCGCTTACAAAATCGTTAACCAAAAAGACGTTTATACATCTGTATCTGTAGACCAAAAAACCGATATCGTCACCTATCACTCCTCTTATGCAAGTTTTGCCAAGGTTACCCAAGCACCCTCCGGTGTAACATTTGATTTTGGTTACCTCTACGAAAAGAAATCCGGCGCCGCTGCTCTTGAAAAGAGCGCGCTTGTTTGGAACACCTACGGCAAGTACGGCACTATCTCCTTCGATCTTTACGTTGACAAAATTTCCGACACAAACGGCAAAACACACACCGATGTAGAGATGCAACTTTCTACAGGCGCTTACTTTGTATCGGTTGTGGATGCCAACGGCAGCGAAGTTTCGGTTGTTTACACAACCACCCCCTACGTTGTTTTGCAAAAGGGTCAATCCTATCATATCGTTATCAACGTAAACGATACCATTTGCCCCGAGTTCTCCTTTGGATGGAACAACAAAACTTGCGATCTTTACTTCTACAACGTCTCTATTGAAAAATCTCAATATGACTACATCATCGATAACGCAACCCAAACAATCGTTTGCAAAAAGGATGGCGAAACATACGGCTACTTTGCTTGGCCTACCGTAACCAAACTTGATGATGGCAGACTGATGGCTGTTGCTTCCGGCTTCCGCCAAGAGCATATCGATACCGAAAGCAAGATTGCCGTTTGGTATTCCGGCGAGGAAGGCAAGACTTGGAGCGAGCCCCAAGTTTTGGTAGACACTCTCTTGGACGACCGCGATGCAGGCGTTATCTGCTGGAACGGAAAAATCATTGTTTCTTGGTTCTGTGCTTCCAAGGCTTACTATCTCAATCACAATTACAACAAATACAGCGCTTGGGCAAAAACCATTGACGAAGATTATGACACCAAGTATATGGGTGGTAACTACATCATTAGTGAAGATGGCGGCAAGACTTGGAGCAAAATTTACACAATGCCTGACGGCATGTTCACTCCTCACGGTCTTATCATCAATCCCGATGGCGGACTGACCTCTGTTGGTTATCTCAAATACGACAAGGTAAACAAGCGTTGGGGTACCGGTATTGCGGTTAGAACCACAACCGGTGAAATGGATGAAAACGGCTTTATTTGGTCGGATGCAATTGTAATTGCCGACTCCGATACCCAATACTCTTGGGACTTCCAAGAGCCCTACGGTATTTACAATGACGAGGGTGTACTCATCGTTGTAATGCGTTCCGATAAGGGTCTGTATCAATGCGAATTGCAACCCGGTGCAACAAAGTTTAGCGATTGGCACTTGATTGCATTCGTTCAAGAAACTCCTGCTCATATGATGCAACACAGCAGCGGCGTTATGATTATGACTTACGGCTACCGTGGCATTTACATCGATCCCGTTACCGGAAAGACTGTATCTTACACCGAAAGAAACAAGGATACCACTCTCGGTATTCGTGCACGCTTCAGCTACGACGGTGGCTTGACTTGGACACAAGAGGTTATCCTTTCCTACGGTCTCAAGCCCACCAATGACAACACCTCCGACTGGGGTTATACATCTACGGTTGAACTTTCTGATGGTAAGCTTTTGACTCTCTTCTATCAAAGAACCGCAGGCGAAACTATGGCTTCTATCTACCAAATCGTTTGGGAAATGCCCGAGGATCCCTCAGGAGAAAAAACAATCATATTGGTAGGCGGCAAGGAAGCAAACGATTCCAAACTCGCTACCATTCAGGGCAATGTTGGTGATACAATCGTTCTCCCCGAAAATCCCACCTTGGATGGTTACAAATTTGAGGGCTGGTATCTCGACCATGCTTGCTCGATTCCCTTCACTGCAACCACCTACAGCAAGGATCTCATCCTCTACGCAAAGTGGAGCAAAGCTTAATCGCAAAAAACCTTATAACATCAAAGCGGATGCCAAACGGCATCCGCTTTTTGTTTTTATTCACGGTAGAAACTATTGCCACCGATGAACTCGCGCACAATGCTGGTGGGCGGAATTTCGTCGTCGACATCTGCTTCGTAAACGTAGTTGAGAATTTTTACAATGGCACGCACTTGGTCGTAGCAATCATCCTCGGGGCCAATGACGCGCAAAAGCGGGAAAATGTGGCGCTTGAGCACTGCCAACTCGTAAAGCGTGGAACTGTTGAAAATAACATCGGCGTTCTCTTGGAACGGGAAAATCCAACGTTCCTCACCACGGCGAACCGAATCCCACATGTCAAGTGTTTTTTGCACAGACGAGCCTCTTGTTTCGTAATCGCGCACGGTGCGACGAAGCAGACGCAAATAGCGGCTTGCAATGCGATTGTGATCGTCGAGATTGAGGGGCAAAATGGGGCAAACAAACATTTTGAACACCTTGCCCTCATCCAATCCCTTGGGGAGCAAAACGGGATTGAGCGCGTGGAGTCCCTCTACAATGATAACCGTATCACTGCACAAGCGCATGCGGTGCCCTACCCACTCTCTCTTTCCTTTTTTAAAGTTAAAGGTAGGAATTTCCACCTCTTTCCCTGCCAACAAAAGTCCGAGTTGCTGTGCAAAGAGCTCGGTGTCGATGGTGTTGATGTGTTCGAGGTCAACGCTACCGTCGGCTTCGGTGGGAATTTTGTCGCGGTCGAGATAGTAGTCATCAAGGCTCATCAAAATGGGCTTTTTGCCGTGCACGCGCAACTGTGTGGCAAGGCGGTTGGCAGAGGTGGTTTTGCCCGAAGAGCTCGGACCTGCCAGCATAACGGCTTTGGCACCACGCTCGCAAATCATATCGGCAATTTGCGAAAAACGCTTTTCGTGAAGCGCTTCGTTAACGCGAATCAGCTCGCGAATTTGACCCGACTCCACAAGCTTGTTGAGGTCGGCAACCGTTTGGCAACCCATCAACTCGCCCCAACGCTTGCCCTCGGTGTAAACCGCAAAAAAGTTGGGCATTTCGTGATAGGCGGAAACACAGTCGGGGTTGTTGGAATCGGGAAAAATAAAGATGAAGCCCTCTGGAGCGGGCAGGATTTCCCACGAGCGCAAAAAGCCCGTTGAGGGTGCCATTTCTCCGTAAAAATAGTCGGCAAAGCCATCTACTTCATAAAGGTCGATGCGCTCCTTTTGGCGATACCTTAAAAGGGTTGCTTTATCAAACTGCCCTTTCTTTTCAAAATAGTCGATTGCCTCGGATGTTAACATTCTTCTGCGACGCAAAACAATATTTTCGGCAACAATGCGCTCAACCTCGGCTTTCATTTCGGCGGCAGAAAAATCGGGAGCACCCGAAATTTTCACATAAGCACCCGAGCCAACCGTGCAGTTCATTTGTGCCTCAGCCTGCGGCCAACGGCGATGCAACGCCAAAAACAAAATAAAGTTTGCCGTTCTTCTATACGCATCGCGACCGATGGGATCGGTGTAACGAAGCAGGCGAATAACGCCACCCGATGCCGCCATTGCACGGCGCATCGACTCGCGCTCTTTGATATCTTTTTCCCTGACGGGAATATAGTTAAGGGTGAATACGCGACCCGAAATTTTGGCCGCAATGGGGTCGGTGGAAAGCTTTCCTTCCATGAGTCCCATTTGTTGTACGATTTCTAACAGTGACTGTTCGGGAGCAACTTCAACGGCTCTACCGTCTATCCATAATTTCATGCTTCGGGATTCCTTTCTTGGGGTTTTTACGCAATCTTTTTATAAAAAACATGGTTGACCACGGAAAAACATTTCCGGTAGTCAACCATTATCGGTGGTTTGTAGAAACACTCGCCCATATTGCAAGTATATACCTATTGTCAGCAAAATTTTCTTGTTTTTGCAAAAATAGTATACCACATTTTTTGCCAATTGTCAAGTGTTTTTATTTTGGATTGTGCTCGTTGTATGCGGCAATAACGTATTCACCGAATAAATGCCCTAATTTGAGTGTGCTTGTCGCATCATAATGTGCCAGGTCGGGAGCTTCCTGTGGCTCTAAACTGTAGGAAAGCCCCGCCTCAATGGTGGAAAAATAATAATTCAAGTTCGAATCATCCGCCATTTTTTCCTTTGCCTCATTTACGGTTTGATAGAAAGGCCACAAGTAACTATCCGAAATACCGGCATCAATAAAGCAGATACCACCATCCTCCGCATATTTGGAGAAATCCTCTCTCAAATAGGAAACAAAATTGCTTTGCGCCTTATAATATCGTTTTGCGGAATTTTCCATACAGGCATCCGACTCCCCTTGCATCCAACAAACAGCCCCCAAACGAGCATCATACCCTTGATTGCGCAGAAATGTCATATACGTATCCACAAATTTTTGCATAGCCGAATAAATAGCACCGCGCTCTCCATCTGCCAACCATTGACTGTAAAGAACCGTTCCCGAGTAGGTATATTTGAGGATGATGACTTCTTCCTCTCCCCAAGCCTCTGTAAGCTTTTCTGCCATGCCAACCTCGGGACCAAAAAGCTCAGGCGAAATACTGCAACCAAGATTTACGTTGACAAATTCGCCGTTTGATGAGTTCGTATTGTTGTCCATAGAGAAGTTGATAAGCACCGAATCAAAGCCGTTTTCGTACTTTGCAAACTGCTCGGCTGCGATGTTTTGTTGCAAATATGCTACACGTCCAACGCCTGTGGCGTTGCTTTGCCCCATTAAAAGAATGACCTTTACGCGCTTTCCGTTCCCTTGGGATAAATTTTGCGGTTCGGGAAAATCGGCGTACATTTCTATTCTATCCGGCTCCCCCGGCCACTCGATAAAGTGATGCCAAAAATACGCACCAAACCCACCTGCTATACCAACAAGCACAATGGCTGCGCACAAAACAATCAGTAAAATTCTTTTCTTATTCATGGTTATCAACCCCTTTCTGTATTCATTGTACCACACAATCATCAAAAATGCAAGAAAAAAGAGAGGCCGCCTTGCGACAGCCTCTCCATTTGAAAATATTCAATTAGAACGTTACGGGCACAAAGAAGTACACGCAGAACAAGATGGCTACAACAAGTGCAACAACAGACAAGTTCCATACGGGCTTTTCTTTTTTGTCGATTGCATACTTTACAACACCAATCAAGTAAGCGATGATGCTCATAATGGTGTAGGTCAGCAAGCCAATACCGATACCCTTGGTGATGGAGTAGGAGAGAAGCATGATAACAATGGTAAGGAATGCAGAAGTTGCACCGATAGCATCGTTCATATCAACGCTCTTGAGGTTGTTCTTCATCATGAGAACGCCAACGTAGATCAGCGCTGCTGCGGTTGCCGCACCGGGAATAACCGCAAATACAGGCATTGCAAACATTGCCAAGAAGAACATAACGGCAGTGGTAAACGAGGTAAGGCCTGTTCTGCCGCCTGCGGATACGCCCGCACCCGACTCAACAAAGGTGGTAACGGTGGAAGTACCGAGCATTGCACCTGCGCAGGTTGCAATCGCGTCGGAAATCATGATCTTATCGTAGTTGTGGGGCTTGTTGTTCTCGTCGGAAAGAATTCTGTTACCGCCGCAACAACCAACAATGGTGCCCATAGTGTCAAACATATCGATCATACACATGGTGATGATAACCATAATAACGGTGAATACGCTTCCGCCCTCGGGAACGAGACCTTCCTTGAATACGTCAACAAAAGAACCGAATACGGTGTTGTCTCCGGTAAAGAAGTTTGCGAAGTTCTCCCAGAACTTCCAGGAGATGCCGCCCTCACCTGCGAGAACCTTCAGGTCGGTAACGCCAAAGGGAATGCCGATCAGGGTTGCACCAATGATACCGATAATAATAGAACCTTTCACCTTGAGTTTGTCGAGAACTGTAATCAGGAACAATCCAACCAAAGCAACAATAGCGGTTTTAGTAGCAAGAGACGCGGGATTGCCGTCGTTTACAATTTGCTCGCCCCAGTTGGTAAAGTCTACCAAGCCGACTTGGGTATAGTCGTTTTGAACGATAATGCCCGCATTTTGGAAACCAATATAGGTGATAAACAAACCGATGCCGATGGAAATAGAACTTCTAATAGGCGTAGGCATGCCATCAAATACAAGCTCGCGGAAGGACTTGCCGTTGATTTTAACAAGAGTAAGGATAAGGAAAAGAACACCGGAAATCAGAACCATCATAAACGCCTGACCAAGGGTGAAGCGAACACCGTAGGTATCAGCCGCCCAAAGAGCAACGAGACCACCAAGCAGGGAGTTAAGACCCATGCCGGAAGCTTGTGCCAGGGGCATTTTTGCCAAGAACGCCATCAAAAGGGTGCCAATGATTGCGCCAAGTGCGGTTGCGATGAATACAGAGGGCCAATATGCCGCATCTGCACCAACAAGGATTTGCGCGGGGTTAACTGTCAGAATGTACGCCATTGCAAGGAACGTAACAATACCTGCGATGATTTCGGTTTTGACGCTTGTTTGCTTTGCCACAGGGTCAAAGCCGAGTGCCTTGAAAAACTTGTCTTTCATTTTTTTCCTCCTTCTATATTCCAATTCTTTGGAATATGGGACTATTCTATCACAAAACTGTCACAAATGCAAGTGTTTTTTCGCGGAGCTTCGCATTTTCTACAGTTTATACAGAATAGAAAGAATACTCGGGAGTTTTTTTGTAAAATCGACACTTTTTTTATAAAATAAAAAAATATCGCAAAAACTCTTGCTTTATTCAAAAAATTTTGCTATACTTATAGTGTAAAATTTCCAAGGAGGATCCAATTTATGGCATTGACATATATTATTGGCGGTAAAATCGTTCTGCCCGATGCCGTTATCGAGGGAAAAGCACTCGCTTTTTCGGAAGAAAGCGGTAAAATTGAGGGCGTTGTGGATACCGTCCCTGCAGGCGCCAAGACCATTGATGCGTGCGGCAACTACGTTGCCCCCGGTCTTGTAGATATCCATATTCACGGTTATCTCGGTGAAGACACCTGCGACGCAAAACCCGAAGGTATTAAAAAGATGGCTTACGGCATTGCACAAAACGGCGTTACATCCTTTTTGCCCACCACTATGACTGTGGCAAAAAATGAAATTATTGATGCTCTTAACGCAGTTCGTTCCGTTAAGGAAGAAAGCAAAACTTGGGACGGTGCCGAAATCATCGGTGTGCACGCCGAAGGCCCGTTCATCAACCCGAGCAAAAAGGGTGCACAGGCAGAGGAGAATATTCTCACCCCCGACGCTGACTTCATTCTTGAAAACGCAGATATCATTACATCCGTAACCCTCGCTCCCGAAATGGACCCCGGTCACAAGTGCATCAAGTGCTTGGCGGCAAAATCTAAAATCCTCGTTTCGATGGGTCACACCGATGCAACGTTTGAAGAGGCTAAGAGCGCGGCTCGCGACGGTGTAAACCACGCAACCCACCTCTTTAACGCAATGTCTGCATTGGCTCACCGCAACCCCGGTGTTGTTGGTGCGGCGCTCGCATCCGAAAACGTATCTGCTGAAGTAATTGCAGATACCTTCCACATCAATCCCGGGCGTTACTCCATCGTTGCCAAGGTGAAGGGGGACAAGATGGAGCCTATCCCCGACTGTACCCGCGCCGGCGGTATGCCCGATGGCGAGTATGACCTTGGTGGACAACCCATCTTCCTCATAGGCATTGAATGCCGCCTTGCCGACGGCACCATTGCAGGTAGCGTGCTCAAGCTCAACCACGCTGTTAGAAACGTGCTTGCAAACACCACACTCCCCGT
>JAZOMJ010000109.1:0-6264 GCA_045653865.1 Eubacteriales bacterium | reverse complement strand
AATAAAGTTGAGGGAGCATTTGCCGTTGCGCAAAATGTTTTGCGCGGTGTTGGAGGAGTTGCGGCAAGAAAGGAGCATTGCATAGTAATCTTTGCCTGCAACATAGTAAGGTTGAATCAGCGAGTAGGGGCCAAGATTGGTTGTGCCATCCTCGCAAAGCGTACTGATAACAACGGTGGGCATTGGGAAGAACAAGGAAGTTTGATAAAAGTTATCCACAATGCGCAAATTTTCAAAACTGCTCATAACAAAAATTCTCCTTAATGATATTTCTCATAATCTATTATACTATCGAGAGATTGAAAAGTCAAGGCATTTGCAAATAATTGTCAATCTTCTTTGAGCCCGATAATGTCGCTCTCGGGCATATCGTAAAGGAGGGCAGGGCACTGACCGCCAACTTGAATGGTATAAAAGATGGCACCCGATTTATCCACTTTGGCGTCATAAATCCAACCAAAGCGCATATCCCCGCGGTGATAAAAATTGACAAAATCCTTTTCTTTATATTTTGCCGCCGCAGGATACTTCTTTTTGAAGAAGAACATAGCATTTACCTCACAATCGAAAAGTTTTCTACCATTATTATAACACGAAGAATAGGGGATTACAAGGGATTTTACTGATGAAAAAAGACCGCAAGCATCTTTTTGATGCTTGCGGTCGGTGATGTATTATTCATAATCTTCGTCGTAGTCGTAATAGTAATTTTCAAGCTCATTGTTTTGGAAACTGGGTTCACTTGAATCCGAACCAAATTGAAACGAGCCATTTATCCATTCCCCCACCATTGCGACAACAAAGGAAATCAAAAGGGAAACATAGACTCCGCCTGCCCATCCCAGTCCGAGAATGACCCAACACAAACCAGAAGCTACAAGGGCCCCTACAGCTGCCAATGCAGCAGCAATGAATGCACCAAAAACACCTCTATAAATGTCATTATCGAACTGATCTTCCATTACTGTACTACTAATCCCCAGCAAACCAATTGCTAAAACTACAAAGTAAAGCCAGAAAAGAACTCCAAAACAAGCACCTGCCGCGTCCAAAAAAGTGCTACCATTGGCAAGCATGTTTTTATACACATCTACAGTTTGACCAGAGAAATAAAAACCTAATGCGCTAACAAGGACGGTAAGAATGAGACTGAATGAGGGAATTTTATAAGAAACGCCAGCAAGAATGACTGCGCCGAAAGCTATTATGAGGAGAACAATTGGGTTAAGACTAAGCGTAGGGACAGAAAATTCTTGGGTATCAAATTGGAATTCGGGAAAATCAAATTTTACATCCCATTTAAGATTGAGGTCTCCCACATTCACATAAATGGGTTGGAAATTTTCACTGCTCTCAAATACTCCCGATATCGTTTCTTTTGCGCCGGGAACAAAGACTAAAAGAAAAGATAAAACGACAATAAATGCTAATTTTATGATACTGTTTGATTCTTTCATGACAAATGCACTCCTAAAAATAATAGTAATAAGAATAAAGACATTTTGTGCTATATTGGGTAACGGCCATCCAAGTTAACTTCCATCAATTTCGTTCTTCATCTTCTCTCCCTCCATAGACAAAAATATGACCTTTGATGATCGCAAACTAACTTTGTAAAAATGCGGAATTAGTAGCAATTATATCATATTCAGTTAGTTCGATATGGTAAGTATACCACTATTTTGTCGAAAATGCAATAGAAATTACAAAAAAATTTTCATAAAAGTTAATTTTTGTATTAAAATGCAAAAATTATGCAAAAGCAGATAGGCGTGCCTACCTGCTTTTGTGGTTATTCTCAAACGTGTTTTTTAAAGTTTCCAAACACCTCGTTTACCTTTTCAAAGCTTGCAAAGGTGTCGGGGTAGCTTTTGATAATCTTCATCATTTCACCGATTTGACGCTTGTGGATGATGCAAATCAGCATATATTTGTCGCTATCCGAATACATACCGTGAACCTGAACCTCTGTGACCCCGCGATGCAGACGTGTCATAAGTTCTTCTGCAATTTTTTCGGGATGGTTGGTGATGATTTCAAACTTGTAACCGTTTTTAATGCCGCTCAGACCGTGGTCGACAATGACGTTGGCAATAAATAGGTTGCAAAGGGTACAAATCACGGGGGTGATTTTCATGCCGTACACAAAGAACGCAATCAGCACCACGCTGGTGTCCATAATAAAGGAAACGTAGGCGATGTTCATTTCGGGCTTGTATTTTTTGATGAGGGCAGAAATGCCGTACGTGCCACCGCTGGCACCAAAGCGACGCAACATCAGGGAGAATCCAAATCCCGAAATCACGCCCGTGGCAATGCAGGCAAACACAATGTTAAAATCCGCTTGGTTGTTTGTCGCACTATAGGGCATCCAACCAATCGCTTCATAAAGACGCGGTATAAAGGATTGCACAAGCATATACAAGCTCAAAATTGCGCCAAGCTTTTTGTTAATGAGGGCGCTTACCAAAACAAAGATTGGCAAATTGAAAGCAACCATCAAAACAGACCAGTTAGCACCATAATTTTGAAACAGGTGATATGTAATGGTAGCAAGACCGCCAACACCACCCGGAGCAAAGCCGTTGCTGTTTTGAAAAAAGTGATACGCCGTGCCAACAATCACCCCTGCGGCAATTGCGCACAACACATCGAGTATATGATTTTTAAAATCGATTTTCGTCCTCATTCAAGTAACTCCTATATGCATTTTTGCAACTTTTGTTTTTACGCTAACATTATAATATGAATAGATACATTTGTCAATAGGATGGTGAAAAATGATAAAAAAAGGGATACGGATTGGCGCGGAAACGGGACAGTTGAACATATCTCGCTTCGCTCGATTGCGCCTTTGCTTCGCAAACGCGCCCGTACCGCTAAAGCGGTGACGGGTTTGCACTGTCCGTTTCCGTAGCAAAAAAGCAGGTAGGCAATCGCCTACCTGCTTTTTTGGTGCGGGAAACGGGACTTGAACCCGTACGGTGTGAACCACACGCCCCTCAAACGTGCGCGTCTGCCAGTTCCGCCACTCCCGCGTTTGCGTCTTGCACGCAACATACTATATTATACACTATTTTTTCAAAATGTCAACCCCTTTTTTGAAAAAAATTGAAAAAATTTTATAAAAAACTTTATTGAAAAGGCTTGACAAATGTTCTTGCTTCGTGTATAATAAAGAGGTCGTCAAAAGGCGGCGCAATTTGCGGGTATGGCGGAATTGGCAGACGCGCTAGATTCAGGTTCTAGTGGGGGCAACTTCGTGAAGGTTCAAGTCCTTTTACCCGCACCAACAAGAAAACGAGACGCAAAAGCGTCTCTTTTTTTTGTTGGCGTGGGTAACTGGGTTCGCAGAATCTCACTGCATTTTGTCTACAAAATGCCATAGCGCCGAAGTGTTTATCTTGTCTTGCTAAACGGTGGCGGCGCTTGTGATGAGTTCAAGTCCTTTTACCCGCACCAAAAAACAAAAGCAGGCACCATTAGGTGCCTGTTTTTGTTTTTTTGTGTTGACAAAGTCAATGGTTCTTCACGCGCGTTTTGCTTGCAAAACGCCCGGAACGCCGCGCTCCGTTGAACATCGGATTTTTGCTGTATGTTACGCGGTGTTTGTGAAGCAGTTCAAGTCCTTTTACCCGCACCAACAAGAAAACGAGACGCAAAAGCGTCTCGTTCTTTTGTTTTCTTTTAATCCACATCAAATCCCATATTCTCAATGTACGCTTGTGAAAAGACAGCTGAGAATGAAAGCTCCACGGTTTCGGTCTGTTTGGCGATGGCATCGAGGGTGGATTGATTTTCTTGCTCTATCAAGCAAAGGCGCGCGCCGGATAGGGCAGTGTTGCCCACAATCTGCGTGCGTGGGAAGAGTGCGGGGGAGAGCAGTCCTGTTCGGGATGCGTTTGCAGGGCTCATATAATAGCCCAAGCCGCCCGCCAAGAATACGCGGTCTACTTGTTCGGGGCTTACGTTGCAATGCGCCAAAAGTGCCTTGGTGCCTGCCGCAATGGCGGACTTGGCAAGCTGGAACTGTCGTACGTCATCCTGCGAGAGATAAACCTCGGGAGTGAGATAAAAGCAATCGTCCTCTAAATGATGCAAGAGGGGAGAGTTGCCGTCATCGCAAAAAGCGCCTGTTTCATCGAGGATTCCCTCATCGAGCAGAAGCGCGAACAAATCGATGAATCCGCTACCGCAAATGCCGCGTACGGGAGCGTTTTTTACGGTGGTAAAGCGCAGACGGTTGTTCTCCATCCAAACGCGGTCAACGGCTCCTGCAACGCCTCCAATGCCGCAAGACATATTGGCGCCCTCAAGAGCAGGGCCTGCCGCAGTCGATGCCGCAAAGAGCTTTCCTTGGTGTGCGAGAACAATTTCGCCGTTTGTGCCAAGATCCATAAACAGTTGTGTTTTGTCGGTTTTGTGCATCTCGCACGCGAGGATGCCGGCGCTCACGTCGCTGCCGAGATAGGCGCTGATAGAGGGGAGCAAGCGCACACGCGTGGCGTGGATGCCGATTTCGGTTCCGGCAAAATGTTTGGTTTCGACAAAAGCGGGAGTAAAGGGATAGGAACCAATGCCCGTGGGGTCAACGCCCACAAACAAATGGAGCATGGTCGGGTTGCCGACAACGAAAAGCTCCTCGATTTGTGCACCCGTACTCACAAATTCGGCAATGAGGCAATTGGTGGCATCCACCACAGCGGTGCGTAGTTGTTTGCCCTTGCCGTTGGCAAATGCGCTGATGCGACTGAGCACGTCCGCGCCAAACGAACCCTGCGGATTGAGAGCCGATGCACGCGCCAAAATCTCGCCCGAGGATTTGTCAATCAGGCAAGCGGCAAGCGTGGTTGTGCCAATGTCGAGCAGCATCCCAAGGTTCTTTCCGTTGTTTACGGAGAGCGCGGAGACATCCCACGCCTCGTCGGTTTGGGTCTCCAAAAGAATGGTCAAATCCGATTGCACCGAGGTGTGGCAAGCCAAAAGGGTTTGATAGTCCTCAGCATCCGCTGTGCGGCATCGAACGGCACATTTGCCGCAATGGGAGCGACCGCCGCACGCCGCAGGAACAAAGACGCCATTTTGCGTCAAGACATCCAACAAATTGGAGCCGTGGGGCACCGAAAATATAAAATTGTGGGGCAAAACGGTAAGGGTATGTGTCATAAATATGCCTCCAACGCATTTTCTGCTTCGATTATACCACACCCACGCCACTTTTGCAAGAGGGGTGGGGCAGAAAGTGGAGAAAAGAACCTTGTGAGTGGTTCATTTTTCAGTTTTATAAGCATTAGAAAGCGAGCCTGAACGCAGTGAAGCGGATGAGGTGTGGCCATCAAAGATGGCGTTAAGACACGAGTAATCTAAACGGACGCGTTGCGTCCTACACCTCATCAGTCACCTCACGGTGACAGCTTCCCCTCAAGGGGAAGCCTTTGGTAAGTTTGCCGCAAAAATAAGAGAAGCGAGCCGCAAAATTTGTGGCTCGCTGAGGTATTTATTCTTCGGGGGTGTAATTGTAATGAATGGTGGCATCTGTTAAATCATAATTGCCATAAACAATCGTAATTTGCGCCCAATCAGCCTCGTTACCAGTGTAGTAAACATCGGTGAGATTGGAGCAATTAGAGAACGCCCGATCGCCGATGGTGGTGACGGAGTCGCCAATCGTGACGCTTGTAAGGTTGTCGCAATCATAGAACGCAGACTCGCCAATGGTGGTGACGGAGTCAGAAATCGTGACACTTGTAAGGTTGTCGCAATTCCAGAACGCAGAATTGCCGATGGTGGTGACGGAGTCGCCAATCGTGACACTTGTAAGGTTGGAGCAACTACGGAACGCATAATCGCCGATGGTGGTGACGGAGTCAGAAATCGTGACGCTCGTAAGGTTGCGGCAATATTCGAACGCAGAATTGCCGATGGTGGTGACGGAGTCGGGAATCGTTACGCTCGTAAGTTTGGTGCACCGAAAGAACGCAGAATCGCCAATTGTGGTGACAGAGGCGGGAATCGTGACACTTGTAAGGCTGGAGCAATCATAGAACGCATAATCGCCGATGGTGGTGACAGAGTCAGGAATCGTTACACTCGTAAGGTTCGAGCAACGCGAGAACGCATAATCGCCGATGGTGGTGACGGAGTCAGAAATCGTGACGCTCGTAAGGTTGCGGCAATATTCAAACGCAGAATCGCCGATGGTGGTGACGGAGTCGGGAATCGTTACGCTCGTAAGTCCGTCGCAATATGCGAACGCATAAGCGC
>JAZOMJ010000108.1:0-5775 GCA_045653865.1 Eubacteriales bacterium | reverse complement strand
CCGCTGGGGAAGGAATATCCCGTTGCCGCTTCGCGTGCGCTTTCTACAATGGTAAAATTGGGATCAAGTACCCAAGGACGCGGAATACGGAAGACCATTTTTAAAATTTGAATACAAATCGTTCCTGCAAAGCAGGTAAAGAGCAAATAAAATCCGCGGCGTTTATCAATGCACCAAAAGAAAACGAGTGCCAAAACAATAAACAGGGTTTCCTCACCAAACAAGGTGATAAAAGACATCAACGCATCGCCCACGGGTGTGCGGATACTTTCTAAAAATCGCAAAAATTCCATAAATGAAAATCCTTTCCTATGATTTTTGCTTTTATTTTATCATTTTGATGACAAAATTGCAAGTGCTTTGCGAAATTTCTATACATTTGTCTTTTAGAATTTTTTATTTTTCTTGATTTTTGGTGCGAAATATGCTATAATGTTTACAACCAAAGCAAAGGAAGCGGAAAATGAACGAGATTTTTTCTCCCGAGGCGGTGTCGGCACTGCTTTTGTGGTATCAACAAAATAAGCGTGATCTGCCTTGGCGGCACACATCCGACCCGTATCGGATTTGGATATCCGAAATTATGCTCCAGCAAACGCGAGTGGAGGCGGTAAAGCCCTACTACGCCCGTTTTTTGGAGACCTGCCCAACGGTTGCGGCATTGGCAACCTTGGAGGAGGAAAAATTGATGAAGCTTTGGGAGGGCTTGGGATATTACAGCCGTGCACGCAATTTGCAAAAGGCGGCTCGTGTAGTGATGGAACAATATGGCGGTGCAATGCCGCGCACCTATGAGGAACTCCTAAAGCTCCCGGGAATTGGCGAATACACCGCAGGTGCTGTTGCTTCCATTGCATACGGTGAGCGTGTTCCTGCCGTTGACGGCAACGTGTTACGTGTGCTCGCTCGCGTGAGCGGAACAGATGCAGATATCACTTTGCCGGAAACAAAAAAACGATTTCGTGAGGAACTTGCCCGTGTGGTTCCCACCGAGGCGGGAGACTTTACACAAAGCCTGATTGAACTGGGCGCTACCGTTTGCGCTCCCAACCGTGAACCGATGTGCGCGGTTTGCCCCTTGGCAAACTGTTGCGTGGCATATCGAGATGGCAGAACAAACGAAATTCCCGTGCGTTCCCCCAAAAAGCCGAGACGTATTGAAGAAAAAACGGTTTTCCTCATTCGCGACGGCGACCGCACCGCGCTCCACAAGCGACCGAACAAAGGGCTTCTTTCGGGGCTTTACGAGTTGCCAAACATAGAGGGGCATCTTTCTGAGGATGCGGCGCTTGCGCATTTGCGCGCTTTGGGATTTGAGCCTTTGCGCATTCAAAAAATCGAGAACGCCAAGCATATATTCACACACATCGAGTGGCATATGATTGCCTATGATGTGCTCATCACGCCCGAGTTTGACGGACTCCACGGCAAGTCGGGTATGCTTCTTGTACCAAACCGCGAATTGCATCAAGCGTATGCCATTCCGTCGGCATTTGGCGCATACGTCAAGTATTTATAAGCCTTTGCGGTGGAGCTTTTCATTGCAAATGCAATCTAATAAAAAACGAAAAGGAAAGTGGCAGTTATGAAACATATTTTCATCATCAACCCTGCGGCAGGTAAAGACAATTCCTTTGGCAACATCAAAAAGATTTTGGAGTTGAAAAAGATAGATGTCGATTACGAGCTCTATGAAACACAAGCACCGGGCGATGCAACGGCATATATTCGCAAATATTGCACCGAGCACAAGGAGCCCGTTCGTTTTTATGCCTGCGGCGGTGACGGAACGCTCAACGAGGTTGTCAACGGTGTTGTTGGCTTCGAGCATGCGTCTATGGGCTGCTATCCCTGCGGCAGCGGCAACGATTTTGTAAAATATTACGGTGGCAAAAAGGTGTTTTGGAATTTGGAAGAACTCCTCAACGCTCCCGAAGAATACATCGACTTGATGCGCGTTGGCAACAAATATGCTATCAACGCCACGCATTTCGGCTTCGATTCGGCTGTTGCACAAACCATGATGAAGGTGCGCCGCAAAGCGCTTATCGGTGGCAAAAACGCATACACCACCGGTGTTGTTGCAGGTCTTTTTACGGCAATGAAGAACGCTTGCCGCATCAAGGTGGATGGCGAACTGCTCAATCCCGACGGCAATATTCTGCTTTGCACCATTGCAAACGGTCAGTATGTTGGCGGTTCTTTCCGTTGCGCGCCCCGTTCGCTCGATAACGACGGACTCCTCGAGGTTTGCGTTGTTAAGCCTATCTCTGTTCTTACGTTTGTTAGTTTGGTAAAGGTTTACACCGAGGGAACACACCTTGATGATGACCGTTTTGCCAAAATTTTGAAATACCGTCGCGGCAAAAAGATTGAAATCGAAGCCCCCGAGGGATTCATTTATTCCTTTGACGGAGAACTCGTTCGCCAAAACAAATTTACGGTTGAGGTTGTGCCCCATGCCATCCGTTTTGCCGTGCCCAAGAGTGCGGTTTATCTGCCGGGTGAGAAGCACAAGCCCTGCTACAACAAAGAAAAGGAAACTGTTCATGCAAATTGAGTATCTTTACAACAACGATACACAAGAAATAAACCAACGTGTGTGCGAATTGGCAACATCCAACGAGCCCGCACTGCGTCAGCACTGTCAGGAGGTGTCCCGTCAAACGGACACCTCCTCTCTCTGCTTACAAAAGGAGGTTGAGAGGGGTGTAGAGAATGCAAATGCGGTTCTTTCTGCAATCGCCAAGCATTTGGAGGATTTGTCGCAATCTCTTTTGGAGAACGCAGGTGTTTTTCGCACACGGGACGGAAAATCGGATTTTGGATCGGTTTGTCGCACAACCGTGCGCATCGAGGAGGAACGCTTGCAACTGATGCGTTGTATTACGGCACTCACACAAATGCGCCGCACCCTTGCCGGGGAGGTGGCAAAAGCCAATCGAGCCTTGCATTTTCTGTCGCTTGCCGCGCGTGCGGTTTCGCAAGATTTGTATGAGCAATACACGCAAATAACGAAAGACACGCAAGAGGCTTACGAAAGATTAACAAGTTTTGATGCAACACTTTGCGAGGCGCAGGCGTTTTACATGAGCGTGGTGGAGCGTCACTTGCCTGCTTTTATGGAACAGTTGCGTACGGCTGCCGATTTCAACCACGCAGGACAGGGGTTGGATAGACGTGCGATTCGTGCGTTGTGCTCCGAGCTTCTTCTTTTGTTCAATCGCCGTCCAAATGTCTCTTTTTGACAGATATTGCGATGAAAAGTGAGAAAATCAAAAAGTTTTTTTATAATATATATTGATTCTTAACTAAAGATGTGATACAATATATTTGATTAAAGCAAATATGACAACCCATATTTTGCCAAATAAGGAAGTCGTCGGAAATTCCGACAGAACGGGGGACAAGACCTTGATTTTTCAACAATTTTTTGCAATGTCATTTGGACTCAGCGTCGAAAACATTTACTACATTGCCATCGCAGTTTTGGCGTGTATTTTGGGTGCTGAAATTGCAGGTATTTATGTACTCATCAGCAAGCTTCGCGCGATTCGCAAGCAAGATGAGGACGTACAAAACAACGATTATAGCGGTGGCGCAAACTATGCCATTGCCGCTATCTCTTTTGGTGCGGTATCCGCCACGGCAGAGCTGGTTCTTTTGATTCTGGCAATTGCTGCGGCAGTTGGCGCACTGGTTCTTTGTGTTCTCTTGGCTGTTTTGTATGCCAAGGGTTATTTGCTCGCTTCTCAAAAAGTAGCCGAGCTGGCAAAAAAACAACCTGTGGTACAGGCGTATGCTGCTCAAGAATCCGACGAACAAACGTATGATGAAACCTCGGACGAGCAGTATGCTACCGAAGAGGAAATCACTTACGGCGACCAAGATTACGAAGGTGATGAAGAGGCAAAACAAGCCATTGCCGAACTGATGAACGGAGAAGAGAACACCGAAGAGAACCAAACCGCCGTTGTTGCAAACGACGAAAATGTTTCTGTGGTAGAATCCGGTCACACCGTTGAGCGCACCATCATTACCGAGGGAGTTCCCAATTCTATGGGACAAGCCCCCGTTGTTGAAAAGCATATTATCGAAACCACCCGCGAAATCATCAAGGAAACCAACACCACCACCGTTACCGAAGATAAGAGTGCAGTCCAAGTTACCGAAGAAATGCGCAAGGCAATCGATGAGTTAAAGCGTTTGGGTCTTCAACTGCGTATGGAGCGCGAAGTTGCCGTTGTGCATCCCGCGCAATCCAACGAGGCAATCGACGAAGATGAGATCGACGAGTTGGAAGCAGAGGACGAACTCGACGCCGAGGATGAGGCAGAGAGAGAAGCCGATGCAGAAGAAAACGATGACGAATACGAAAGCGATCTTTTTGGCAACGAGCGTATTGTTGGCTTCGATGAAGAAACCGGTTGCTACATCATTGCTCGCTATCGCAAGAGCTGTGAAGCAAAGCTGATGCAATCCCGTCCCGCAACTAAAAAATATTACAGTGCTATCCGCAACGCGCTCATGGGCTATGAGGGCACCAAGGAGCGTATGAGTTGGACCATTGACACCTATACCAATGAGCACGCACAAATTGCCAAAATCAATGTTCGTCCTCGCACGCTCGATTTGTATTTGGCATTGGATCCTGCCACCTTGGAGGATTCTGTTTATCGCGGACGCGATGTTGGCGGCAAAAAGAAATATGCCGAAACACCTTTCCTTTACAAGGTCAACTCTCCCCGCAAGCTTGCTCTGGCTCTCGAGCTGGTGCAACGCGCTTGCGAAGAGCTGGGACTCTCTCCCATCGACATCGAAGAAGTCAACTACGAGGAGCAATATCCCTTTACCGATACCGAAACACTCATTGCTCGCGGTTTGGTTCGCGAATATTTGCGCGAAGAAAAGCCTGCGGCTACCTTTGAACTCGATCCCGATCACGTTCCGCAACTTGCCGAGGAGGATGAAACCGTTATTCCCGCAAATGCAAACTTCACTTGGGAGTTTGACAACGATCAACCCGAGGTAGAGGAGGAAGTGGTTGAAGAATCTGTTGCAGAGGAAGAACCCGTAGCAGAAGAACCTGCTGTCTCGGAACCTGCACCGATTGTTGGAACCACAACCACAACCACCACGCACGAGGTTATTCGCACCACCGAGCGTCACTACACCGAGCGTTACTACGGTGCAGGCGCACAACCCGAAAAAATCGAAGAAACACGCACCATCGAGGTGCTTCCCGAGCCCGCAGAGGAACCTGTAGAGGCAGAGGCTCAAGAGGTTGTTCCCGAAGAACAATTCGTCGAGAAAGAAATCGAAGAAGTTGTTGAGGACGATGTCGAAGAAGAAGTCGACGAGGTACAAAGTGCGGTAGCGGCTCTGTTTGGCGAGGATGTCAACCAAGAGGACGAGCCTGTTGAAGAGGTTTACAAAGAAGTCGAAGAAGAAATTGTAGAGGAAGTTGAAGAAGAATTTTTTGAGGATGATTCCGAAGAAGAAATCTACGAGGAGATTGTAGAAGAAGTTGTAGAAGAATACGACGAGGAAGAACCCCAAGCGGAAACCGAAGAAGTTGTAGAAGAATATTACGAGGAAGAACCCGCGGAAGAGGGCGAAGAAGAGTACTACGAAGAAGTTGTTGAGGAGTACTACGAGGAAGAACCCACGGAAGAGGGCGAAGAAGAGTACTACGAAGAAGTTGTTGAGGAGTACTACGAGGAAGAACCCACAGAAGAGGGCGAAGAAGAGTACTACGAAGAAGTTGTTGAGGAG
>JAZOMJ010000107.1:0-6306 GCA_045653865.1 Eubacteriales bacterium | reverse complement strand
ATTGCCGATGAAGAGGATTTTTTTGCCATCGAGCATGTGCTTGCTTTCCTCGGGAGCTTCCTCTTGTTGCACCTCATCTACCTTTACAAAGTAGAAATCTCTGTAATGCTGACACTTGGGACTCGTTTCGGTTTTTTCAATTCGAATGGTATTCTCGCCCTCTACAAGATTGACTAAAATGCCGTACATATAGGCGCCGTGCGTTTCATCATCTCTTACTTTGGTATAGGTGTTGCCCGCAAAAGCGTGAGAGGTTTGAAAAGCTTGTTCGTGTTCGGTGCCTGCGTTAATCGTGTATTTGGTACCTCGTTCATAACCGTCTTTGAGGCGCAAATGAATCACCATTTCATAAAGCCCCGTTTGGGGAACGGTTACACGGTAAACGATGTGTTGAAAAACATTGGCACTATCCGATACATACCAGTGCGCAATGCCACAGGTTTCTGTTGTATTGACCTTTTCGGAGGAAAGGGAAGTATCATAGTCGCCTGCCCAAACGTGAATGCCATCTTGATAAGCTTCTGCAAGCTCGGGGGAGAAGTTGTAAGAGTCGTTTTTGCCGTCACCGTCCGCGTCGTATGCCGACGAAACTGCGTATAGAGGGATGGAACGATGGTTGCAAACTACGCATTTACCGTTTTGATAAGCGTGCTCACCGGTAGCGGAAAGTGTTTGGAAGATTGTATCTCCGCACGCACAAACCAATTCGCGCTCGCCGTCGGTGATGCAGGTGGGCTTTTTTGTGAAATCTCCCTCAACATAGGAATGTTCATGCACGGGTGTCTCTGTGTCAGAGGGAGGCGTGGTTGTTTGTATGGGCTCATTTTGCGTTGTTTCGCTGGGTGTGTGTGTTGTTTCTATAGGTGTGTTTTGTGTTGTTTCGTTTTGTATATTGCTTGATGTATCAGCTTCGGGAACGGTTTTGAAAAAATCCACAACATTGCAGGATGTCAATCCTCCCATCATGCCCAAAAGCATAGATGCTATCAAAATTACAGATAAAACTCTTTTCATGTTGCCCTCCGATTGTTTTTATAGAATATAAGGCTATTATAGCAAAGAAGATGGCGCTTGTCAATATTTTTGCAATAAAAACCGCCCCACTCCAATCAACAGGAGCGGGGCGGTGCCGTTATACCGCTTTCCATCGAAAGCGTGTCAACGGACTTGCATTTTTGAAAAAAAGCAACACGCAGTTGTTTTTTTCTGTTTTGCACAAGTAGAAATCAATCCTATTTGTGCCGACTATAAGGGTTTTCCTTATTTCGTCTTGAGGGAGTTCTCATAGGATTGGATCATCTTCTTAACCATTTGACCACCTACAGAACCGGCTTCTTTTGCTGTGATATTGCCGTTGTAACCTTGCTTCAGGTTAACGCCAACCTCGTTTGCAGCCTCCATCTTGAATCTCTCGAGAGCTTCCTTAGCCTCGGGAACAAGAGTCTTGTTGCTTGCCATGTGTTTCTCCTCTTCTGAACGGTTTGTGTTTTATGTACCGTTCATTCGGGAGAATGTGCAATACACAAAACATTTGCCGCTCGTCTATCTATATCATTGAGTCGCTCTGTCGCGGCTCTGTCATTATTGTTCACCGCGATTTTGCTTTTATGAATGGGAATTTTTGTAGAAAAAACCGTGTTTTTGGAGTGCTTTGCTGTCAAAAAATGTCGAACTATTGACTTTTGGTCAAAAATATGGTATACTTTGGGCACAATCTGTCCGTTCCTTACAGGGGCGGAAAATTTTGACATAGGAGGGACTATGAATAGGGAATTACTTGCACGTCTGGAAGCGCTCAATCAAATACATCTGGATGAAGCGCAAAAGGATGACGTCCTTGCATTTTTTGCAAAAAGAGAAGCCGAACTTGTCTCTCTGAACCAAATCGACACCTCTCAAACCGATGCGATGGTGCATATCGCGTCCGATACAATCGCGTTGCGCGAGGATGTTGTTATAGAATCTTTTTCGCGTCAAAAATTGCAAGCGCAATCGCCCCAAACCGATGCGGGATATTTTTGCGTGCCCCGTGTTATTGAGTAATAGGAGGGGCAAAATGAGTAAAAAAATGAAAAGAATCATTGTTGATGATATGTTCCTCACAACCGATGCACCTGTCACCGCAGGCTCGAGGATGTTAGAGGGGTATCAAAGCCCTATTGGGGCAACGGCTATTCAAAAAGCGCAGGCGGCAGGATATACGCTTGAAATGATAACGCCCGTTGGCGAGTTTGGCATCGACCTTTTGGGAGAGACTGCCGCGAGCGGTGCATGGGCGAGTGACGGCATCCTCAAAAACGCTACGGCAAAAATGCTTTGCTGGGAGAATGCGCAAGGTGCTCTTTGTCTGGATGTCAACGGATATCCGCGACGTGCGGCTGCGCAAATGGGACTTGTTTGCCTTAAACCCACACACGGTGCAATTTCACGTCAGGGCGTTGTTTCGGTGGCACCGTCGGGTGAGGCGGTGGATGTTCTTGCGCGCAACGTTGCAGATTGCCGAGAACTTTTTTCTGCCGTTGCAGAAAAGCCGGATATAAAAGATGCTCCCATTCGTCGCGTGGCAGTCTTGTCCTCGCTTGATACGGAGATGAATTCCGAGGTAAAGCAGAGAATTGACACTGCCATTTCTAAGCTTGAACAGAGCGGAATTTGCATCACGTATGTTGAAAACAGCGTATTTTGTGCGGCAAAAGAGGCTTGGAATATCATTCTTTGTGCCGAGCTTTGCAAAAACACCGCACGCTTTGACGGTATTCGCTACGGACACCGCACCCGGAATTTCTCCACGCTTGACGAGCTTTACACCAACAGCCGCACCGAGGGATTTGGCGAGCTTGTCAAGGCGGCGATTCTCTACGGTTCGGATGTATTGTCCTCGCAAAACTACGAAAATATATATATGAAAGCTTTGCGTATTCGTCGCGTCGTTGTCGATGCATTCGCAAAACTGTTTGAAAATTTCGATGCAGTTCTTTTGCCTGCGTGCTCGCAAATGTTCTATACCGAGGAGCAGGTTGCCAAAGAAAAATACATTGCTTTTGAGGAGAACCGCTATACCGCTCCCGCAACCCTTGCAGGGCTCCCTGCGCTGGTTGCAGGTGGCGTGCAGTTGATTGGTGATGCCAACACCGAGCACGCACTCCTTGACGTTGCAAACATTTTGGCAGAGGGGGGCAGATGATATGAAATACGAAATTGTCATCGGTCTTGAGGTTCACGTCGAGCTTGCCACCAACTCCAAAATCTTTTGCGCCTGCTCGGCACATTCCTTTGGAGCGGAGCCTAACACGCACATCTGTCCCACCTGCATCGGTATGCCGGGTGCACTCCCCGTGCTTAATAAAAAGGTGGTTGATTATGCCATCAAGGCAGGATTGATGCTTGGATGCAAAATCAACCGCATATCCGCGTTTGACCGCAAAAGTTATTTTTATCCCGACCTACCAAACGCCTATCAAATCACGCAATATTTCTCTCCCATCGCCACCGATGGCGAAGTCGAAATCGATACCCCGTGTGGCAAAAAACGCATTCGTATTCAACAAATCCATATGGAAGAGGATGCGGGAAAGCTTGTTCACGATATCAAAGAGGGACTTTCCCACATCGATTACAATCGTGCAGGTGTGCCGCTTTTGGAAATCGTCAGTCGCCCCGATATTTCGAGTGCCGACGAGGCAGAAGCGTATCTCGAACGCCTCAAAACGCTTTTGCGATATGCACGTGTTGCCGAGTGCGAAATGGCACACGGAACCATGCGTTGCGACGTCAATCTTTCGGTTCGTCCCGAGGGCAGTACTGCCTTTGGCGTGCGCACCGAAATGAAAAACATGAACTCCATCGATGCCATCAAGCGTGCCATCGCGTACGAAAGTGCACGTCACATTGCAGCCCTTGAGTGCGGTGAGGAATTGACACAAGAAACGCGTCGCTGGGATGAATCCGATGGTAAAACGGTTTCCATGCGCTCCAAAGAGACGGCAGGGGACTATCGCTATGCGCCCGACCCCAATCTTCTTCCGCTTGTGGTAGGGGAGGAATGGGTTGCGCAAATGCGTCAGACGCTCCCCGAATTGCCCGAGGTCAAGCGCGAGCGTTATATGAGCGAATACGCATTGAGCGCATACGATGCCGAGCAACTCACCAAAAGCATCGCCCTTTGCGAGTGCTTTGAGGGGGCACTTGCTGTTTGCAACTCTCCCAAGGATGCTGCAAACTGGATGACGGGTGAGGTGATGAGCCTACTCAATGCCAAAAAGATGACCTACGATCAGCTTTCCTTGGACTCTTTCAAATTTGGTGAGTTGATCTTGCTTGTCAAACAAGATAAAGTTGGCAGAGCCAATGCAAAAATCATTTTGGATGCTATGTTTGAGGATGCCACCATTCATCCCGAGGCATACGCCAAGGAGCACGCTTTTCTCATTTCCAATGATACCGAGCAAATCGTTCTTGTTGTCAAAGCGGTGGTCGATGCCGATGCAAAGTCGGTTGCCGACTACAAGAGCGGCAAAGAGAAAGCCTTGATGTTCCTTTTTGGCAAATGTATGAAAGAACTCAAGGGCAACTGCAATCCGCAGCTGCTTCGCCAAATTCTTTGCGATTATATTGCAAAATAAAGCCAAGCCCGTGTTGTGATACTCTAAATAGAGTATCACGCACAGGGCTTTTTTCTTGTTTTCTATTGCAATTTACAAAATATGGGTGTATAATAAAGATAATCTCTCCCAAAATTTTTTCAAAAAAGGAGAACGATATGAAAAAACTGAGTTTATTGTTGGCAATTTTGTTGTTGCTCTCCGCTCCCCTTATGGCGGCTTGCAACAATCAAAAAGAGCCCGATACCACCACACCGACGCAAACGACACCGACGCAAACAACTCCCGAGGGAACTACCCCCGAAGAAACTACACCGCCCGAGGTAGATCTCCCCGTGGTGCACGCAAGCATTTCGGTGGAGCAATTGGCAAACTATGAGATCATCTATGCCAAAAATTCCTCGGCAGAGGTTGTCGGGCTTACCAATAATCTGCCCGAACTCGTTTTAAACACATTTGACGTAATGCTGAATCGTCGCACCGACCTATACTACGAGGGCGTTGACGCCTATGCAAAAGGGCAGTACGAAATTTTGATTGGTCACACCAACCGAGAGGAAAGCGAAACCTTTCTTGCAGACCTCAAATGGGATGACTACGGTTTTGGCATTGTGGGCGATAAGCTTGTGATTGCCGGCAAAAACGAGGATGGAACCCTTTTGGCTTTGCGCGCGTTTGTAGAGCATCTCGGAGCAAAGGAGAAGGGGGGCGAGGTCTTTTTCTCCAATGCCGATCAACTTCTCGTACAAACGACCTATCCGTATCCTAACCTTACCGTCAACGGTATCGCAGCAACCGATCTTGCTATTCTCTGTAACCAAGAAGAGCTCGGCGGTGTGGCGCAAATCATCCGTGATGCCATTATCAAGGCATCGGGTATTGCCGTACCGATTGTTACCGATAGAGATATCGAACGCATCGAAAATAAACTCGTCATCGGGCGCACCAATCAAATCATTATTGACTACGCCCCTGTGGATAGCGCATATCCCACGGGCAAGGAATTTTACATCAGTAAACTTGCGGGCGGTCTTTTTATCGATGCCGCAAACGCTTCGGGATATTGGAGCGCTGCTGCTTATATTGCCGCACAACTCTCGGGGGAGTGCGGTGAAAAGGTTGTGTTCGAGCAAAAACAATATATAGGCGAGGATGCCATAGGTGTTATGAGCTTTAACCTCAAAGCAGAAGACAAAACAGCCGACCACAACAAGCGTGTCGATGCCGTTGTAGAGACCATTCTCAAATACCGCCCCGCAGTTGTTGGCGTACAAGAGGCAACCGACACTTGGATTGCTCTTCTCAATCAACGCCTTGGCGACATTTACACCATTGTGGGCGAGGGCAGAAATGGCGACGGCAGTGGAGAGCACAGCGCAATTCTTTACCTCACCGAAGAATTCGATTGCATTGAGAGCGGTACAAAATGGCTATCCGAAACTCCCGACAAAAAAGGTTCCCAATTTGCAGAATCCCATTATAAGCGCATTATGACGTATGCATTGCTATCTCGCAAGAGCGACGGCAAGCAGTTCCTGCACGTCAATACGCACCTCGACTACGGCACAACCGATGCGGAGGAGGCCGTAAAGGTTGCACAAATGCAGGTAATTTTTGATGAGATTCGGAATTTTTCCCCTGATTTTATCATCATCACCGGTGACTTTAACGCAACCGTTGATTCTCCCGTATATCAAATGATAAC
>JAZOMJ010000106.1:0-3019 GCA_045653865.1 Eubacteriales bacterium | reverse complement strand
TCGGTTGCTCATCACGCCACCGGCATAAACAATGGGAAGCGACGGAATGCGAGCATCCAAGGCATTCGTCATTGCCACGAGTGTATCGGCAATGAACTGTTGTGCAAATGCGGCAACAAAGGATGCATCTCCGCTTTCCTGCCACAATTTGGTTGCCATATTTTCAAGTCCCGAAAGATTGCAGTAACCGTCTTTTACAGAAATGCGTGCCTTGGGAACCTTTTTTTCATTCTTCTCAGCTAACTTTTCAAGCTCTTTTCCGCAGGGAAATTGCAAACCGAGCATAACTCCTATGCGGTCGATGGCTTGTCCTGCATTGATGTCGGCAGTAGCCGCAAACAGTTCAATGTCAAATCCGCTTGCGTGCGGTGTGGCGAGAAGCACCTCTGTGGTGCCACCCGAAACGTGAAAAGCCGCAAAACGTTCCGCATGCAAAAGATGCATAGCGCCTGCCGAATACAGCGCCGCCATAATATGCCCCTCTTGATGTGAGGTGTGCAAAAGCGGAATGTTAGCCGCCGCCGCAAAACTTTGGGCTGCCGCAATACCCGAAAGGAAGCACGGCATATAGGAACCCTCTTGCGGTCTCGGAGTTGCCGAAACAGCGATTGCCACGGGCTTTTTGCCATCGAGCTCTTTGTGCAAGCTTTGCATCAGCGCGGGCAAATTTTTAACGTGGGCAAACACCGCATCGCTTTGGCGAAGCCCACACTCGCCCGCCTTTACGGGGAGCGGAAGTTTGAGATTGGCAACGACCTCACCGTCCCTGGTGCAGATCGCCGCCGAGGTGGTATAATTACTGGTATCGATGCCTACAAAGCATTCGGTCATTGTGCCGCTTCTTCCAATTCTGTTTTTGCACCGTGCAAAACACCGTTTACAAAGGTGCGCATTTTGGGGTCATCGTGCGTTTTGACAAGCTCGATTGCCTCGTTGATAGAAACTGCCGCAGGAATATCGTCCATATATTTCATTTCGAAGATGCAAAGACGAATGGCACTGCGAGATACGGGGGTGATGCGGCTGGGCTTCCAACCGTTTGCGTGGCGCGCCATAATTTCGTCAATTTCTTCAAGATGTTCTCTTACGCCAAAATAAGCGCGACGGATGTATGCATCCTCAACAAATTCGCGGTTTTCTTGCGAGAGTGCATAAATCTCTTCGGGGGATGCATCGGTGTGAAATTCGGTTTCAAAAAGCAGATTGAACACTTGGGCTCTTGCTTCTTTTCTTGTAATTGCTGCCATTGCTTGCAATTCCTTTCTTTTCTTGGGGATGTTTTCGTCAAAAGGGCTCAATACCACATAATAACCCATCTTATATTATTATACAATATATTTTGAAAATGTCAACACCAAAAATGAATATTCTTTGACTTTTATGCATAAATTGCTGTGCAAATTTAGGAAAAAGGAGAAAAATCGCCTTGAAAAAGCATCATTTTTGCCTTCATTTTTTGTCTTATCTGCTCGCATTGATTATTTTATGCACGCTTTTGTTTGGAATCGCGCAAGCGACCGATGCAAAAGGCGAGGTGAACACTATGCTGCCCCTCTCGTTTTCTTCGACCAAAACGGTCATTTTGGATGCAGGACACGGTGGCGAGGATGGCGGTGCTTCGAGCACCGACGGACTGCTTGAAAAAGACCTCAACCTCGCACTTGCCATATCCATGCGCGACATTCTTGCGGCAAACGGAGTCAATGTTATTCTAACGCGCGAGACCGACACGCTTTTGTATGACAGAAACGTCGATTTTCAAGGTCGCAAGAAAAAACTCGATATGGCGGCACGCCTCAAAATTGCCGCAGATGCGAGTGACCCTGTGTTTGTTAGTTTGCATATGAACACTTATCCGCATCCCTCCTGTAAGGGGGTGCAGGTGTGGTATTCGGAGAACAATGCGGCTTCTATCGAACTTGCAAAAAGCATTCAACAAAGCACGCAAGATATCCTGCAACACGAAAACGACCGCCCCGTAAAGCGGAGCGGTAGCAGTATTTACTTGTTGCACCATCTGGAGTGCCCTGCCGTGCTTGTGGAGTGCGGATTTCTCTCCAATCCCGAAGAAGCGGCACTCTTGGCGAATGAAAACTACCGCCAACAACTTGCCCTAACACTTTGTATGGGAATTTTACGCACAATCACATAAAAACCTCTTGCAAAAGCCGACAAAATGCGGTATAATGGATGTAAGTATGAAAAAGAAAGGCGGACGTGTGAAATGAAAGGACTGAAAACGTTTTACATCTGCTCGGAATGTGAATATAAAAGCCCCAAATGGCTTGGCAAATGCCCCTCTTGCGGTGCTTGGAATGCTTTTGTAGAAGATGTGCAAGAAATAGCACCTGCCGCAAACGCTCCCAAACGCGTGAGTATGATTCCCTCGATTGGCGACAACCATGCCGTTGGCTTTACCGATTTGGCAATTCCCGATTATATGCGCCGTTCCACAGGTCTTGGTGAGCTTGACCGCGTGCTTGGCGGCGGACTCGTGCACGGCTCTGTCGTGCTCCTCTCGGGTGAGCCCGGCATTGGCAAATCCACCCTCTTAATGCAAATTTGCGATGCCCTTGGCGAGAGCCGCCGCGTGCTTTACGTTTCGGGCGAGGAATCGGGCGGTCAGCTCAAACTCCGCGCAAAACGCTTGGGTGTTGTGGGTAATTCCCTTTTTATTCTCACCGAATCGAATATTGAAAGCATCCTCAAAGAGGTCGACAAAATCAAGCCTGACGTGATTATCGTCGACTCGATTCAAACCATCTATTCCGCATCGGTCAACTCCGCACCGGGTAGCACAACACAGGTCAAGGAGACCGCACTTTCCTTTATCAACAAGGCAAAGGGCGACGGTATTTCGGTGATTATGGTCGGACACGTCAACAAAGAAGGTAGTATTGCAGGACCGAAGGTGCTTGAACACATGGTGGATGCCGTGCTCTATTTTGAGGGCGAACGTCAGCAAGCGTACCGCATCATTCGCGCCATTAAGAACCGCTATGGCTCAACCAACGAGATT
>JAZOMJ010000105.1:0-4823 GCA_045653865.1 Eubacteriales bacterium | reverse complement strand
GCTTTAGCGGCTTCTTCGCCGTTTGCAAGGCTAACGATGAGCATGCTTTCATAAGAATTGATAATCTTTTCCATGTTTTTTACCTCCCTATGGACTAATTCGACCACGCTGTAGAATAGAATTTGCGTGGCAGAGAGACGGGCAAAAAGCCCGTACCGAGTTGATATTATACCACAACTTTTTCCATTTGTCAAGAGTTTTTTGCAAATTTTTTATATAACTATATATTATAAATGGAGAAAAATGCAAAAAACAACTTGGGATAACGAAAATTAAGCAAAATAGTTCAACAGATCCAAGGGGTTGCAAATGGTGTCAATAGCACCTGCTGTTTGGAGTTCTTCTTTGGTGCCAAAGCCCCACTCAACGCCCACACAATCCATATTGCAGCGAGCCGCGCCTATTACGTCATCGCGGCGGTCGCCCACCATCAAAACGATATCGGAGGAGGGGATATTCAAATTTTGGAGCGCGTAGGTAATCACCTCGTGCTTTTCGTTTCTTGTGCCGTCCATTTCGGGCCCCGAAACGTAGGTGAAATACTTTGCAAGATCAAAATGCTCAATAATGCGGTTGGCAAACTCGTGCGGTTTGCAGGTTGCAAGCACGCAAATAATACCGCGGCGATTGAGCTCGGCAAGCACTTCGCGTACACCCTCATATACGTTACATTCTAGCATTGCACCTGCACGGTAGCACTCGCGGTAGTAATCAACGGCAAGATGAGAGTCGTCAGGGGAAAGTCCCAAATAATTCTCAAAACTGTAAAGCAGAGGGGGACCGATAAAGCAGGTCAGGTTGTGGTCGGGCGCGAGAGGCTGACCCATTTTTTCCATAGCGTAGCGAACCGAATGGGTAATGCCGGGGGCGGAATCGGTCAGGGTTCCATCCAAATCCCAAAAGCAATATTGATAGCGTGACATAAAATCTCCTTCTTTGTGAGCAAGCGAAAAAATCTTTTACATTTTGCAAAAAATCCCTTGCAACTCCCACGCGTGTATGGTATAATAAATCTATATAGATATTATAGCACAAAATTTTGAATTTTGCAATGCGTAATCGACAAAACCTGTATTTTTTGCGTCGAGAGCACAAGGAGGAAATGCTTTATGGATATGAATTTTACCATACCGGTCAACGAGGCGTTTGAAGCGTCGGCGGCAGATGCATCGTGCGGATGCCCCTTTTGCGCGCTCTACCGCAAACTCGAAGAAAACGAACTCGATTTGATTTTGGGTGCCTCGATGATGGAGCCTGATATTCGCATCAAAACCAACAAATCCGGTTTTTGCCGCCCGCACTACGATATGATGTTTGTGCGCAAAAATCGACTTGGTATGGCGCTCACGCTTGAGAGTCATATTGCAGAACTGCGCCAAGAAATTCGCGACGGTGGCTTTGGTGGCGGACAAGGCAACAAGCCCATTAAGCGCATTGGCGAGTTGGAGAGCACCTGCTACGTTTGTGACCGCATCAAAAACAACTTCGAGCATATGGTCGATACAGCCGTTTATCTTTGGGAAACCGACCCCGATTTTTCCAAAAAACTTAAAGCGCAACCTTATTTCTGTTTGCCGCACTATCGCAAGGTTTTGGAATACGGTCAACGCCGTCTTGGCAAAAAAAAGCAACCCGAGTTTGCAAAGGCGTGTGCCGGCGTGGTAGAGCCTTATTTTGAAGAACTCCAAAAGGATGTTAGCTGGTTTTGCAATAAGTTTGCCTATCGCTACGACCAAGAACCGTGGTATAACTCCAAGGACGCTGTAGAGCGCGCGTTCAAATTTTTGCGCTCCGATTTGCATAACAAGTAAAGGAAGAATACAATGATTGATTTGTTAAAGCTCCATAAGCATTTTATTTTGACACACCTCAAAGAGGGAGACGTTGCCGTCGACTTTACCATGGGCAACGGATATGACACCGAATTTCTCTCCAAAACCGTAGGCGAGAGCGGACACGTTTATGCGTTTGATATTCAAGCGCAAGCAGTTGAATCGACCGCACGCCACCTCAAAGAGGTCGGTTGTCCCGAGAACTATACGCTCATTCACGATTCGCATCACAAAGTAAAGGACTACGTAAAAGAACCCATCAAAGCAGGCATGTTCAACCTCGGTTGGCTCCCGGGCGGTGATAAATCCATCACCACTCTGCGTGAGACCACGCTCCCTGCGATTGAAGCCGCTATTGATTTGATGGATAAGGATGCTATCATTAACGTAGCCATCTATCCCGGCCACGAGGAGGGCGACCTGGAGGGGAAAATGATTTGCGACTATCTTGCAAACGTCAGCCGTCATAAGGTTTGCGCCACCAAGGTAAACATTCTCAATTCTCCCACGTCTCCGTATTTCATTGTTATTGAAACCAAACCGCTTGAAAAAGTACCCTATGGAAGGTCACATGAAAAGAAATAACCTTAAAATTTTAACACTTCTTTTGGCGGTTCTATTCCTTTTTTCGGGGTGCATCAATCCCGAACAAAAAGAGGAAGAAACCACCGCGCCCGGTGACACGGAGCAAACGGATAAAAATACTAACGGAAGTTATAAAAAAATGGAATATACCTATCTCACCAATGTCGACACCGCCGTGGTGACCACCAATTTGGATAGAAACTATCTGATTTTGGCAAACAAGAGCAATGCATTGGGCAGCACCTATGAGCCCCAAACGCTTACAACCTTAACTTGTGCCACGGCTTATAGTATGCAATTGCAGTCGCGCGCGGCAATGGCACTCTATGCAATGCTTGCAGAAATGAAAGCCGCAGGTGTGAGTGATATTACCGTTACCAGCGCATATCGCTCTTACGATTATCAAAAAGATACCTATCAAAAGTATTTGTTGTATGAGCAAAGCTGTATTTCAATCGATGCCTATCGCGTGTTCGGTCAATCCTACATCAAGGCAAATTATTTGGATAAGAAGAGTTTTAGGCTTTCTTCAGAGGATGCCGCAATTGTAGTTCAATCTTATTCGGCATATCCCGGGCAGAGCGAGCACCAAACGGGATTGTGTGTTGACTTTATTACATCCGATATGGGCGAAGAACTCACCGAAGCCTTTGAGCTGACCGCCGCGTATCAGTGGCTTTCGCAAAACGCGTATAAATTCGGTTTTATTCTGCGCTACCCAAAGGACAAGGAGAGCATCACGGGCTACACCTACGAGCCTTGGCACTACCGCTTTGTGGGCAGAGAAGCCGCCACCGACATCTACGTTGGCAATCTGACCTTGGAAGAATACTTGCAACTGACAGCGGAATAAGAAAAAAAGAGAGAGAACGCAAGGCATTCTCTCTCTTTTTATGATGTATTTGCTTCGCAAAAATGATGTTATTCGCTATCATTTGCCCCAAAGGGCAAACATCATTTCAAAAAGGCACTCCAAAGGAGTGCCTTTTTGAACAGCCTCGCCTGTAAGCCGGGTTCTGTCGTGAACGGTCATCAATCTTCGCTCTACGTCACCGCAGAGCTTCGAAACAAAGTTTCGTGCCACCCCCAAGATGCGCCGGACAAGCCTTGGTTGGGGTGTTGCTTCGAATAGGGTTTACAGCGGACCTATGTTACCATAGGAACTGGTGAGCTCTTACCTCGCCTTTCCATCCTTACCGCATAAGCGGCGGTTTATTTCTGTTGCACTTTCCCGACGGTTACCCGTGGCTGACGTTATCAGCTATCCTGTCCTATGAAGCCCGGACTTTCCTCACGGTAATACCTTTCGGCAACATACCGCGCGACCGTTTGGCGGAGCTGTCTTATTATTATACCTCAAAGGGGAAGATTTGTCAAGAGGGGAGAAGGGAAAAGTGAAGAGTGTAGAGTGCTTGTAGGGACCGACGTCCCCGACGGTCCAAAACAAACGCACACCGCGAACAAAAGAAAAAATTGAAAACATTTTATATTTTTTTATTTTTGCGTGATGTCAAGCGGTTGTTTTCCGTTTATTACTATGTAGGGCTTTACAAAAAAAGAAAAATGTGTTATACTGAATGCACATCCTATCAGTTCAATGAATAAGGAGTAAAAAATGAAAAAGATTTTATGTATGTTAATATTGGCTCTTGCAGTTGTCGGTGTCTTGTCTTCTTGCAACGCCCAAAATTCATTGCAAGAAACCACCACCGCAATCACAGATGAAACTACTGTTCCATCTCCCGAAACTACAACGCCCGAAGAAACAACTCCCGAGGAGACTACCGTAACAACTCCCAAGGAGACAACTGCAACTACTCCGGAGGAAACTACACCCGAGGAAACAACCACTCCCGAGGAACCCAACCTTACAACTCCGGGACTTTATTATGATGTGAATGATGATGGAGTAACCTGTACCATCACGGATAGAGGAATGTGTAACGAAAGTGATATTTACATTGGCGAAACCATCGACGGTTACAAAATTACAGCCATCGGACCTTATGCATTCCAACATTACAACAAACTCAAGAGCGTAACAATCTCCAATTCTGTTACAACCATCGGTGCGTATGCGTTCGCGCATTGTTACAATCTTGAGGATATAACAATTGGCAACTCCGTAGCCACAATTGGAAATAGAGCATTTTATCGTTGTGATGACCTTAAAAACGTACATATTCGTGATGTTGCTGTATGGTGTAATATTGTATATGAAGATATAACATCGAATCCGTTTTATTATGCAAGACACTTATATTTTGTGGAAAACGAAACATCTACACTGATAACAGATCTTGTAATCCCCAATTCTGTTACAACCATTGGCAAGTATGCATTCTTTAATTGCTCTGACATTATGAGTGTGAGCATTCCGAATTCTGTTACTACCATTGGTAATAG
>JAZOMJ010000104.1:0-15050 GCA_045653865.1 Eubacteriales bacterium | reverse complement strand
CAAACTTTTTCGGTATGCATACCGATACAAGTTTAGTATATCATAATAAAATAGAAAAAGAAAGGGGTTTTTTTATTTTTTATATTGCAATTCTTACTTTTTTGTGGTACTATATAAGAAAAGATAGAAAGTGAGGGATGGTATTGTTTGAAATAGCCTCAAAAGGCCCGATTTTTGAAATTTCGCACAAATACGTAGAAAACCCGAGTCAGGCACAATATGCTCAGCACACGCACACCTGCTGTGAACTGCTTTTATTTGTGCAGGGAGACGCTGATTTTAACATTGACGGCATTCTGCATTGCCCAAAACCTTATGATTTGCTGGTCATACCGTCCGCGACTTATCACTATTTCATTCCCCGTTCTCCCGTTCCCTATGAGAACTACGTGTTGGATTTTTCCCCCGACATCATTCCCATCGAGCACCGCCAAAAATTGTTTGCAAAGCCCACCATTCTCAACATTGGTGAGGATGCCGATTTTTGCAGATTCTTTCACTTGCTCGACCTTTACCATAAGACCTACACGCCCGAGGATTTTTCGCTGGTTTGCCGCTCGCTCTTGCGCGAATTGCTCATCTTTTGCAGTTATCGTATGGATAGCTCCACGCCCGTGGAATCAGCACGCAACCCCTTGGTGGAAACCATGCTGCGCTTGATTGCCGAAAACCTGGAAAAGCCCATTGATGCCGACTTTTTGGCTCGTGAAATGATGCTTTCCAAATCTTACGTGCAAAACGTCTTTTCGCAAGAGATGCACATAGGTCTTAAAAAATACATTACCCAGAAAAAGCTCTTTGCCGCACAGGCAGACCTTGCCACAGGCATGTCCGCCGCCGACGTGTGCGCCAAATATGAGTTTAGCGACTATTCCTCCTTCTTCCGTCATTACAAACAAATGATGGGGGTATCGCCGAGAGAGACAAAAAGGAATGGAGCGTAGCGGATGACCTGCGATCAAGCAGGTCATCCGAAGCGAGTAACATCACTTTTGCGTAAGCAAAAACATCACTCATCAACCGTTCAAAAATAAAAACAGGACAATGTCTTTTTCCAAAATTTATATTGCACATCACCAAAAAGTATGCTATAATAAACACAACAACATTTTACAGGAGGCTGTTATGTTCTTACCGAGACCCAAAAGTTACAACAAGTTTGAAAATACAATGACCCTCACCTTCCCCCTCAAGGTTTGGTGTGGGGACAGACCGAGCCGCAATTTGCTCGCAGTTCTGCACGAAATGATGCCCTATGGCGAGTTTGTGCAATGCGAAAGAGAAGATGCAACCTTGACCCTGCGTGTAATTTCGGGCTTGCGCCAAGAGGCTGAATTTTACTCCTTGGAGTGCCAAAACGGCAAGATTAACATTGAAGCAAAAGACTACCGCGGTCTTGTCAATGCCGCCGCAACGCTTGCGCAAGCTGTTCGCTTTGAGGGCGGTCAATTTGTGATCGATGAAGCATCCGTCAACGATTATCCCGATAGCGCCTTCCGCGGTGTTATGCTCGACCCTGCGCGCCACGTCGTTCCCATGGATGAGGTTCGCGCCATCATCCTTGGTATGGCAAAATCCAAATATAACAAGCTCCATTTGCATCTTTGCGATCACCAAGGTTTTTCCTATTACTCGGACGTTTACCCCGATCTTCCCCTCTCCCCCGGCACCACCTACACAAAGGATGATTTGCGTGAAATGGTTTCCTACTGTGCCCTCTTTGGCATCGACGTCATTCCCGAGATCGATTTGCCTGCCCACAGCTTTAACTTGACCAAAACCTTTGCAAACCTCAAATGCCGCTCCGAGGAAGAAGAAAACGGCGGCGAGGTGCTCAGCGGTTGGAACATTTGCATCGGCAACGAGGATAGCTACACCTACATCAAAAACATCCTCTCCGAGGTTGTGGAAATCTTCCCCTATGAGTACATTCACATGGGAACTGACGAAATCTCGATGGACGACATTCAAAGAGAGCCCCGTCTTTCTTCCTTTACCTGCAAGTGTAAGGTTTGCAACGCACGCTTCCTGCCCTTGGGCTACGATACGCTCCTGCCGCGTTTCTACTATTTTGTAAATCGCGTTTACAACATCATCAATGATCTTGGCAAAAAGATGATGATGTGGAACGACCAAATCGATATTTCGAACGGTGCTCCCGAAATTCCGCGCGACATTCTGATTGAGTTCTGGCGCGTGGCAATGCCTCACAGAGGCCCCGTTGAGGGTTGCTCGATGGCGGCATTTGTGGAAGCCGGCTTTGAGGTTGTCAATGCCGACTACCCCAACACCTACGTTGACCTTTATATGAAGTGGAACAAGCTAAAGGATTGGAATTTGCGCCAAGATCCTGCAGACGTTCCGCAAGTATCTTTCCGCATTCTCGGTGGTGAGACCTGCGCTTGGGAGGGCAACAATTATCCGCACTATCGCCACGCGCTCTATTTTACATTCCCCACATTCTCCGACAGATGCTGGAACGTAACAGAACCCCTTGCCGATGATGAGGCGACCATGCTCGCCCTGACACGCGCTTGCCTTGGTGCATCCGTTCCTGCAGATTTCAACCTCTTCTCTTATTTGAAGGGCGTACCGCTTGGTGATGCCTACAAAATGGAGGGCAAGATTTTTGCAGAAGATGCCGACCTCGCACCGCTCCGCGCAACACTCGAAGCACTCACGAGCCTCTCGGTTGACCAAGAACACCTGAAGGATAACCTTTTGAGTTTGATTGGATGATAAAGAAATACCCCCGACAGAATGATCTGTCGGGGATCTTTTTATTTTAACTTATCAAGCAGAAAATACGGTCTTTCGCCAATGATAACTTGATCGGTCACATCAAAGATCTCATAACCGTCCTTTTCCTGCGCTTGCAAAAAGGCATCCTCGTCATCGTAAACGAGTTCCTTGCCGTACCACGGCTTGCTTGACTGTGGGGTGAGCTCCAGATAAACGGTCTTGCCTTCTGCCAAAAAGGTGAGAACGGTGTGGACCTTGTTTTTTTGCTTATGGTGTGTGAGCCAGATTTTGCTTGGAACATTGTAGGCATCCAGAATTTGTCGCATCACCAAAACGGCATCAATACAGGTGCCAACCTTTTTTTGTTTGGTAACCTCGGGATCCTGCACCCGAGAAATGGTGTTGGCAAGATGATAGAACACGGCATCAAATCCCCTCGCCATATTGGGTTTATAGATCTGCCCATCAACCACAAAGCCGTACTCGTAGCCGGTATTAACAAGTTCTTTTCTCAATGCATCACATATTTCAACAATTTTCATTCTGCCTCTCCTTCTTCCGTATATAATTCATCCAGATGCCACCGCACGGGATTGTAGTAAATGTAGTTGATGTGTTCCTCGTAATCTTTTTGATTGCGGATAATGTGGTCGTGGAAACTTCGTTGCCAAATGTTTTCTCCCTTTTCTTTATTACAAAATCTTTTTAAGGTTTCTACAAATTGAGAAACGCTTACCGCTTTCCTTGTAGGGGACGACGTCCTCGGCGTCCCGTTCTCCGTATCGAATCCGGCATTTTGCAACGGAAATACAAAAAGCATCACATGTATGTGGTTTGGCATAATAACATAGCGATCAATTTGTATGTTGTCGTAAAAATCATTTAATTGATTGATATATTTGTCAACAATTTCTCCGCAGGGCAACAGTTCCACACTACACGGAATATCCTTTGTTGGGAACGGGACGCCGAGGACGTCGTCCCCTACAATGCGAGATAAAGTTGGTCGTCTCTTGTCGGTACATATTGTAATAAAGTAGGCACCGCACAAGCTATAATCGTAATTTTGCAAACGATTCTTTTTTCGAATTGGCAAATTTTTATTTTCTTCCATTTCCATCACCCAATTTATTATAGCATAAAAAAGCAAGCGTGTCAACCAAAAGCCCTAAAACCAGAAAGCCGCCTCATGTGAGGCGTCTTTCTGGTTTTGTTGGTGATTATTTTTTAAGGAAATATTCGTTGAGGTTGATGTAGAGTTGCTCATCGTTGAAAGAGAGCAAGCCGGCATATTCCAAAACTCCCTCAAAACTCATCATAGGATCCTCGTCAACGTAGGTAAAGAGCTTGAGATATGCATCTTTAGCAACGTCAAAGCCATCGGTCTTTGCAACTTCATACAGTTGGAGAACAGCAATTGCCGAAATACTGTAGGAAACGTAGTAGCAAGGAGAGGTAATGGTCATACCGTATTCCCAATATGTACCCAACAGGCTTTCAACACCATAGTCTGCACAAATGCTCTTATAAAGACTCTTGTATTCGTCTTGTGTAATGGTACCGTCTGCCATAATAATGTCAGCGTTCAAACCGGTGTAGGTGTCAAGGTAAATTGCGCGCTCAAAGGTATCAATCGTCATACCTGCCATAATGGCATAAAGCATATTCACAAGAGAATCAAGACGGATCAAGGACTCTGTAACCTCGGAATAATCTACATTCTCTTCAAGGTAGCACAGGTAGAGAAGCTCGTTGCCTTGAGAGTGCATTTCCAAAAGGTCATAGGATTGGCTGAAATTGTTGTTTGCTTCGGCAACGTTTGCACTGTAGATCTCGTTCATAAAGTGACCAAACTCGTGAACGATAGTGGAAGCGCTATCATATCCCGAACCAAAGTAAGCGATGGGAATATTTACACCTGTAATAGTGGTAACAAATGCGCCTTGGTATTGACCTCTGAACATGTTGCCGTCGGACATAAGCTTATCGAATTCATCAGAGAAGGAATATTGCTTGTCGGGATTAGAGGTGAATGCGAGCAAATCGATATAATCGTTTACATAAGCATTACCCTCGTAGTTGCTGAAGAAAGAATACTTGGTTTGGTTTTCGTATCTTTCGCGGTCTGTACCGCTTGCGCTGGACATACCTTGATACATTCTGTATATTTGATTGAATACGGGAGAGAGATAGACCTTTACATATTCGGAGAGTTCTGCTGCATCTTGGTAGGTGTATTCTCTGCCATAAACATTTTCGTAAGCGTACTCAAGGTAGTTTTCATAGCCCATAATTTGTGCCATTTTGTTATTGTTTGCAGCAAATTCTGCATACATTTCGGGCAGTTTAGTGCTCCTATCGCCGGCAGAAAGTGCCAACAACTCGGTTTCTATTTCGTTGTTTCTTTCCTTAAGTGCGGTGTACTCGGGGTTAGAGATAGCATCGGAATCAAAAAGGAATGCGTTGATTTCTTCCTCACTCATACCTTGATAATAGAATTCACGGTAGCAGGAATCGTAGAAGGGACGGGAGAGGGTATAGAACTGAGCAACGATGGCTGTGTAGTAGTCCATCATATATGCATTGGTTTCTTTGAGTGTCTCATCTTTCATATTGCAGTAGTAAGCGATTTCTGCAAGCTGACGCTGAGAAACTGCATTCATAATGAGCTCATAATACTCGGTATGCTTTGCGTCAATTGCCGCAAAATCATCTGCAAGCGCGCCTTCCTCAGCAAAGCCGTGGAGCGTTGCATCATATCTGGGAGATGCCTCCAGCAAAGCCTTCAATTCCTGATACATGGTTTCGATTTCAGCTTCATCTTCGGCAGTGAAATTAAAGGTGAGTGCTTCGGTGTGTGTACCGTTGGAGGTTGTGGGCCACTGGCAGGAGGTGCAACCCTCATTGAGGCAACGAATAACGCGAGAGGGGTCGGTTGCTTCTTCATAGTTGTGTCCCAAAGCATCGGCTGTAACATACTCTCTGGTTGTACATCTGGAGCACTTATAGATGGTTGTGCCACTTTCGGTACAGCTGGGCTTTCTTTCAGATTGTACCTTCATATTGTGGCCAAGAGCTTCTACTACTCTTTCTTCTCTTGCTCCACAAGAACAAATGCCCACATCAAGACCATCGGTGGTGCACTTTGCTTTTTTGGATTCTTTTTCGGAAATTACGTATTCGTGAATGTGTTCCTCGGTTGTGGTTTCTGCAGGGGTAGTTTCTGCAGGGGTGGTTTCTGCAGGCGTAGTTGCTGCAGGGGTAGTTTCTGCGGGAGTGGTAGCGGCAGTTGTTTCAGCAGCGGTAGTTTGATTCTCATTACCTGAAGGAATCAGATTACAGCTCGCCATAGAGAACAGCATAACGCAGGCCAACAACAATGCAATAATTTTTTTCATAATTTTTCTCCTTCTTTATAAAGTAAGATAGTATAATTGTATCACAGAATACAATGGATTGCAAGCCCTTTGCCTATGTTTTGTAACGTAATTTGATTTTTTGGTAATATTATCAAAATATGATGTTGCGTTTTTGTTTGTTTTTATGGTAAATAAAATAAAAATCCACCCGCATAGCGGGTGGTATTTCATTTTTGGGCATAGCCCTAATAATACAGGCAGCGCACAAGTGCGCTTGAGATTGGCCTGCCAGCCATGCATTTATTACCGTCTACCCGTAAACGGGCGAATTTATTCGGCCTCCCTCCGGGAGGGAGGTGGCATTTTCGTAAGAAAATGACGGAAGGAGCCTGCGGCATTAACGCATACCACTCGCCATAGAAAAAGTACTTCTCTTTCGTGCGCGCAGTCTCCTCCCACCGCTATCGCAGTCCCCCGTCTCGCCGCGGCTCGGTCACACTCGCGTTCTGACAGTCCACCGGACTGTCATTCATTTCGCTCGTGCCGCTTCGCTACCTCCCGGAGGAGGGCTTTTTCGCAAAGTCGCCCTGCGCTAACTTTTTGTTTACATCCTACTCATCGGCATAGCCTTTTTCCAACCACTCGACTATCGCGTGGTTTTTGTTATACAAGAAAAAAGCACTCACAACTGTGAGTGCTTTTTGGTGCCGGTAGTCGGGGTCGAACCGACACGGTATCGCTACCACTGGATTTTGAGTCCAGCACGTCTGCCAATTCCATCATACCGGCGTATGACAAATGGTATTATACCATACTCTGACTCAAAAATCAAGGGTTTTTTTAAAATTCTTAAAATATTTTTCTATATTTTTTTATTCGACAAAATCAAACCTCGCTCATCTCCATTTCGCGAATGCGACAGAGTTTGTCAAGCTCGGCAAATTTGCCGTTGAGTGCCACAAGTTCTTCGTAGGTTCCCATTTCCACAAGCTTGCCGTCATCCATTACGATAATGCGGTCGGCATTGCGAATGGTGGACAAACGGTGCGCCACGATGAAGGTAGTACAACGACGCTCCACCAATTTTTCGATGGCTTTTTGTACGTGAAATTCAGAAACATTATCGAGTGCCGAGGTGGCTTCATCCAAAATAAGAATACGCGGGTTGCGAACCAAGGCACGGGCAATCGAAACACGTTGCTTTTGTCCGCCCGAAAGCTTATCTCCCCTCTCGCCCACTTGTGAATCCAAGCCGTTTGGCATAGAGGGCAGAAACTCGGAAACTGCCGCATCTTTGACGGCACGCAAAAGGCTCTCTTCACTATAACGGTGCATACCGTAGGTAATGTTCTCGCGGATGGTGCCCGAAAACAAAATGCTGTTTTGCGGAACAACCGAAATAAAGTGACGGTAGGATTGCAGGGGCAGGTCGGTAAGCGGAACACCGTCAATCAAAATTCTGCCGCTTGTAGGAGAGAGCAAACCAATTAAAAGATTCATCAAGGTGCTCTTGCCCGAGCCCGAACCGCCAACAATGGCAATGCGCTCGCCTTTTGTAGCGTGGAAGCAGAAATTGGAAACGACGTCTCTATCAACCTCGTCGGGATAATGGTAGGAGACGTTTTCAAAAACGATATCGCCGTACACCTCGGGTACGGGAATGTGACCGTCGTCGGGTTCAATGTCGGTGGCACAGACAATTTCGGAAAGAGAATGTACCGCCTCTTTGCCCGCCGCCATTGCGGGATAGACGTTGATGAGTGTTAAAACAGAACCGCTGATGGCGCCAAACAAGGATTGGAACAAGACAACCTCGCCCACCGAAATGAAGCCTTTGATGCAAAAAACAACGCAGACGAACAAGCAAATAACCGAAAACAGTTGGCTTGCCGCCCAGGATACAGAACCGAAAAAGGCATTGATTTTATCAAGCTGTACCCCTGCTCTTTCAACAGAGTGGATTTTTTCGTCTACTTCTTTATCCTCTTCGGCAATCAAGCCGTGCGCTTTTGTCAGGGTCATCATTTGCAGAGTGGTGGTGAGTTTAGAGGAAAGCAATTCGCTCTCGTTGCGCAAATCTCTGTGCTTGTTACGAATGGGTTTGCCAAACGCCATTGTTAACAGCACCTTCATGGGAACCATTGCCAAAAAGAAAAGCGCAATGATGGGCTCTCTCCAAACCGCGATAAAGGCAGACACCAATACGCCGATGATGGCGGGAATGAGCGTGTTCATAAAGTGGGTAAAATAGGTGGTGACGTTCTCAATATCACGCAAAAGCTTGGATTGGATTTTTCCCTCTTCGATTTCTTTGTGATATGTAATCGAAAGTCTTTGCAGTTTACGAATCACACCGCTACGCACCTCTGCGGTTGTGGTGCGTATCCATTTGTTCATAACAGAGGAACGCCACATTGTGGTGGGGACGTTTTGCAAGAGGAGCAAAAACAAGATGGCGGCATCGATGCACAGGCGCACAACGTAGCCCTCGGGACGTTGTGTTACAACGTCGATGACATCGCTTGTAACCAAGGGCAGCGCCCATACGGGTGCGTTTTGCAACAAATAGATAAGAGTGGAGAGCAACACGATTCTCCAATCGCGACGCAAAAGCTTGGGCAAAAACTTGTCCCCCTGCTCTTTTTGTGCTTCTCCGTATCCAAACAACCATTCGATGTCGGGAATACGACCGTTGATCCATTTGGTGCGATGTTGCACCGCTCCCTCTTCGTGATTTCTCCTAGGCATAATCATATCCTCCTCGGCTTGCCTGCCGACGGTGATAAGGGGAAAAATCCCCTGCTTTTTCTTGCGTATAAGTGTAGCACACGGGAGCGCGTTTGTCAATGGATTCGGGAATATTTTTTTCAAACTTTTTGGGCATTCTTTTTACAAAAAAACACCGCAAACGGAAAAAGCCATTTGCGGTGTTGATTTTTATTGTTTTTTACCCGAATATTGCACCGAGACCGCAGTAAGAAAGCACGGTCATAATAACGGTGGCTCCCAAGACGCCAAGGGTGGCGGCAAGAAAGCTCTTTTTGGGTTCGAGGCCAAGCACCGAGGCAATGAGGGTTCCCGTCCACGCGCCTGTTCCGGGAAGCGGAACGGCTACAAACAGAACCAAGCCCCAATAGGAATACTTTTCGATGGTTCCCTTGTGCTTTTCAATCTTGCGATCGAGCCATGCGGCAGTGTTTGCAAAAAGCTTAACACGGCTCTCACGCATCCACTTAAGGATGGCGCGAATGAACAAGAGAATGAAGGGCACGGGCAACAAATTCCCCGCAATGCTGAACAGTGCGGTTTGCCACCAAGGCAATCCCAATCCCCAGCCAAGCGGAATGGCTCCGCGGCACTCGATGATGGGAAGCATTGCGCAAAAGAATACGCAAAGCTCCCGTCCTACGGTTTCGAGAAAGAACCTTTCGATCGCTTCTGTCATTGCAGATTACAGAGCCTTTACGAGCTCCTCGGTATCCTTTGCAATCATCAATTCCTCGTTGGTAGGAATAACGAGCATGCGAACCTTGGAGTTGGGAGTGGAAATGTCTACTTCTGCGTTGCCGCGAATTGCCTTTTCGTTGAGTTCTTCGTCGATTTCAACGCCCATGAATGCCAAGTTCTTAGCTACTGCCGAACGGTAGTTGGGGTTGTTTTCGCCAATGCCGCCTGCAAAGGTGATGGCATCAACGCCACCCATTGCTGCCGCAAAGGAGCCGATATACTTGGTGAGTTGGTGAACAACCATTTTTTCAACGAGTTGGCAACGAGCATCACCATTCTTTGCGCCCTCACCGATGTCACGGTTGTCGCTGGTCTTTTGAGTAACGCCCAGCATACCGGACTTCTTGTTCATAATGGTGTCGATTTGGTCGGGAGTGAGGTTCTCTTTCTTCATAAGGAGAGGAACGATTGCAGGGTCGATAGAACCGCAACGGGTACCCATCATAATGCCCTCAAGGGGAGTCAGACCCATGGTGGTATCGTAGCACTTGCCATCCTTAACAGCTGCAAGAGAAGAACCGTTGCCAAGGTGGCAGGTTACAACCTTGAGACCCTCTGCGTTTGCGGGATCCTTGCCCATCATAACAGCCGCACGCATGGAAACGTAGCGGTGGCTGGTGCCGTGGAAGCCGTAACGGCGGATGCGGTACTTTTCGTAGTACTCGTAAGGAAGTGCGTACATATATGCGTAGTCGGGCATGGTTTGGTGGAAGCCGGTATCAAATACGGCTACCTGAGGTACACCGGGCATGGTCTTTTCACATGCGCGAATACCGGTGAGGTTGTGGGGGTTGTGCAAGGGGCCAAGCTCGCAGCATTCTTCGATTGCCGCGATAACCTTTTCGTTGATGATAACCGAGCCGGAGAACTTTTCACCACCGTGCAGAACGCGATGTCCAACTGCGGTGATTTCGGAAAGGGATTCGATAACGCCGTTTTCCTTGGAGGTCAGAGTTGCAAGAACGATCTCTACTGCTGCTGCGTGGTCTTTCATGAAGATATCCATTTTGTAATCTTCTCTGCCTTCAACCTTGTGCTTGAAGTTGCCGCCCTCGATGCCGATGCGGTCGCACAGACCCTTTGCGAGAACCTCTTCGGTCTCCATATTGATAAGCTGATACTTGATAGACGAGCTACCTGCGTTGATAACCAGAATTTTCATTGTTTTGTTCCTCCTATGTTTTTGCGTGCACCTTGGCAACGCAATCTTCTGTCCGACGGTGCAGACATATTCTGTCATTTTATATTATAAAACAAAAACGCCCGTAATGCAAGAGAATTTTGAAAATTTCTTTTCCCTTTTCGCTAAAAATTTGCAAAAGCAAAAAAATTCTTTCATTTTCGCCCTCGTCTATTTTATTTGGGGTATTTTTTTGAAATTTCTCTTGCAATTTGGGCGGAAAGCAGTTATAATATTACCAAAGAAAACCAACAAGAGATTGGAGACATAAAAATGAAAACGCAAAAAATCGAATTTGGTACAGGTGGATGGCGTGGCATCATTGGTGATGATTTTATCAAAGCCAACGTGCAACGTGTCGCTTACGCGGTGTGCCGTTTGGCGCGCGAAGAGGGCAAAACAGATACCCCCATTGTAATCGGTTATGACCGTCGCTTCCTCTCGGAAATTTCCTCCCGTTGGATTGCAGAGGTTCTTGCCGCACAGGGAATCGGTGCCATTTTGGTTAACCGCTCTACCCCCACACCGCTGGTTATGTTCTTGACACAGCATCACGAATATCACTACGGTCTTGAGGTAACGGCAAGCCATAATCCGTCCTCCTACAACGGCATTAAGCTGATTGTGGATGAGGGTCGCGATGCGCCTTTGGAAACCACCGCTCGTATGGAAGCACTCCTGGAGGAAGATGCAGAGCTTGAGATTCCTACCCTTTCTATCGAAGAGGGCGAAAAAGCAGGCTTGATTACCTATATGCGTGCTCCCTTTAACGATTTTATCGACCATATCCTCTCCAAGCTCAACCAACCTCTCATCAAGGAGCGCGGCTTGCGTATTCTCTTTGACCCTATGCACGGCTCGGGTATTTACCCCATTACGGTTATTTTGCAAACCTTGCGTTGCACCGTTGACCTGATTAACGACAACAAGGATGCTTACTTTGGTGGCAATATTCCTGCTCCCACCGAATCCCGTCTTTACGATTTGCGCAACCACGTGGTAGCCGGCGGCTATGACCTTGGCATTGCGTTTGACGGTGACGGCGACCGCTTGGGTATTGTAGACGAGAACGGCAACTACATAGATGCCAACCAAATCCTCTGCCTGCTCTACTACTATCTGCACGCTCACAAGGGTTGGGACGGCCCCGTTGTGCGCAACCTTGCCACAACTCACATGCTTGACAAAATTGCCGAATCCTTTGGCGAGAAGTGCCACGAGGTTCCGATTGGATTTAAGTACATCTCCGCCGGCATCGACCAATACGATGCAGTGCTTGGCGGTGAATCCTCGGGCGGTCTGACCGTTCGCGGTCATATTCACGGCAAGGATTCCATCTATGCCGCATCCCTCTTTATTGAGATGGTCTGCGCGCTCGGCTCTCCCACAAAGATGCTCCGCGAGCTCGAAGATCGCTTTGGTACCTTTGAAATGGTGGAAGCCAACCTCGAGTTCCCTGCCGCTCGCAAGCCCGAAATTCAAAAGACCTTGATGGTTGACAAAAAGCTTCCCGATTTTGATGCCGAGGTTGTTAGCGTCAGCTACGAGGACGGCTGCAAGGTCTATTTCTCTGACGATTCCTTCGTCATTTGCCGCTTCTCCGGCACCGAGCCCCTGCTCCGCATCTTTGCCGAAGCATCCGATGCCGCCAAAGCAGCTGCGTATATTACACCGTTTAGAAAATTGTTGAATATTTGATAAGAAAAGAATGTGGGGGAAACTTCTTGCAAGAAGTTTCCCCCCCGCCCCCTTCAAGAACTCTCGCACAAAAAATCTATAAAAATAAGTCGTTAGTGTACTGACGGACGGGCGACGCGCTCCATTCGTCGCGCTTTTGCTGCCGCGATTTTGTAGGGGCCACCGAGACCCTACAAAATAAGAAAGTTGTTTGGAATCAAAGTGGTATTTTGTAAAAATCCTTGCAAATTTCTCGTTTTTTTGCTATAATAGTCTCAAACAACCGTTGGTTGAGTGAAAAATCCCCGTTTGGTTGAGCAAAATCGTGCTTATTCAACTGTTGTTCGCTTCACTTTGCGAGTTGGAGATGGTATAATGGAGCCATCACAGGAAAGGAGTTGTACCTATGAACACAACACTCGGAAAAAGAATTGCGGCTCTGCGCCGTGAAAAAGGACTGAAGCAAGACGAGCTTGCCGAAAAATTGGGCGTGAGCGCACAAGCCGTGAGCAAGTGGGAAAACGACCAAACCTGCCCCGATATTTCCCTCTTGCCTCTTCTTGCAAAAACACTTGGCGTCACCGTTGATGAATTGCTTTCGGGCAAGCAGGAGAGCGCACCTGCTGTTCAAATCGTACCCACAAACGAGAGAAAAGACATCAAGGATATGGTATTGCGCATTGTGGTAAGTTCTGCCGAAAACGACAACGTTCGCGTCAATATTCCCCTTTCGTTGGTAAAGGTAGGGGTTGATGCAGGCTTGAATATGGCGCAAATAACAAGCGGCAACGAAGCTTTGAAAAACATTGATCTTGGCAAAATCTTGGAGCTCGTGGAGCAAGGCGTCATTGGCAACTTGGTGGAAGTGGAAAGTGCCGACGGTGACACCGTACGAGTTTTTGTGGAGTGATACAGATATGAAAATATCCATCAATTCGGGGGACACAAAGCTTGTATTTCGTTTCCCCACAGGTCTTGTTTTCAATCGCCTTACAGCAGGCATCGTTTGCAGAAAGCTGAAAAAGGAAGGCATCCATCTCACACGCAAGCAAACCGTTTTGTTTATTAAAGAACTGAAAAAGTATAAGAAAAAGCATCGCGACTGGAACCTTGTGGAGGCAAGCGAAAACGACACAAACAGCATCGTTATTAAAATTTAACACAATATGCAAAAGGGATAGCAAATTGCTATCCCTTATTTGTTTTATTCTATTCTACTTTCTTAGCGGATGGGGTCTTGGTGGTACCCAGCCGCTTGCGGCAGCAAAAGCAAGCCGAATGGCTTGCGCCAACCGTCTGTCCGTTTCTTTGAAATTTCTTTCTATTATTTGTGTTAGAGAGTTTTGAGGGGGCGTGGGGGAACTTTTGCAAAAGTTCCCCCACAAAAACCGCGTCCCCTATTCAATCCATACTCTCAATCACCCAAACGCCGCCGCGTTTGATTTCGATGAGGGTGCAGTTGCCGGTGATCTCGTTGGAGACCGCCCATTGGTTGCGGCGCGAGATGCGGCCGTTCTTCAGGGGGTATTTGCAACCCTCGAGGGTAATGCCTTTGACAGTCTCATCGGCAGCGATGAGCGAGAAGAAGCGATACTGTGAGCGCGGCAGAATGGCTCCGCTATTGCGCAAAAAACGCACGCGGTTTTTGCCGTCGGTGAGGGTGGCATAAATGCGATTGTTTTTGCGCTCCCACAGATCCTCGAGGATGGCAAGCGTGGAAAGCGTGTGGTCGAGTCGACCGCTCAATCCGCCAACAATCACAATCTCTTTGGCTCCGCGTTCGATGGCGGTACGCACGGCTAGCTGGGTGTCGGTGTCATCCTTCTCGCGAGGAACGCGCAGGCATTCGATGCCGTCGGGGATGTTTTCCTCACCGAGCGTGTCGAAATCGCCAAGCAGAACGTCCACCTTGATATTCATTTTTTGCGCGGTGAGGTAGCCTGCATCGGCGGCGATAACAAGGTCGCCTGCCTCAGGCTTTTCGATGACAAATTCCGCAAACACGGTGCCACCCGTGTAGATAAATGCCGTTTTTCGTTCCATACTACTCTCCTTTTCGGTGATTACTACGTTAGCCTCCCCTGTGCAAGGGGAGGTGGCACGGCACAAGCCGTGACGGAAGGGTTGTATCTATACTAATCTGATTAGAGCCAACCCTTCAGTCCCTTGTCGCTTGCGACATTTGACAGCCTCCCCTTGCACAGGGGAGCCTTTCAGTGTGCTATTTGCTTTGCAAATCGTGTAGCCGTTAATTGCATTATATATAAATCTTTTTTACAAATCAGGGGAAGAAGCGCGTGTCCTCTTCCCCGTGGTTTTATGCGTTGAGTTCTGCTTGCAGGTCTGCGATTGCAACTTCTTTTTCTTCGCGTGTGCCGAGGTTCTTGAGACGAACTACGCCACGTGCGTACTCGTCACCACCCATAATGACAGCGTGCGAATATTCACCCTTGATGGCGTATTCGAGTTGCTTGCCGAACTTCTTTTGTCCCAAGTAAACCGAGGATACAATTCCTGCATCGCGCAGCTGCTCTACCAAAGAGGTGTATGCCTCATAGGGAACGTCATCAAAACGAGTGACGAGC
>JAZOMJ010000103.1:0-13624 GCA_045653865.1 Eubacteriales bacterium | reverse complement strand
TGTTGATACCTCGGGAGTTGTGCTCTCGGGTGTTGATACCTCGGGAGTTGTTGCGTCTATAGGCGGGGTAACAGTTGTTTCAATTGGCGTGGTGCCACGACCATCAAAAAGATCAATAATCCTTTCAACAATATTAGTATTTCCGGTGAGTAGTGCCACAATAACTATAATGACCACACCAGCTATGATACCGCCAATTATCCATGCTTTCTGTTTTTGTGTTAGATTTCCCATTTTATCCTCCTAAAATGAAATTTATTATTATATCCCAAAACGGGATGTTTCAATTATACCATAATGGTATAATAATGTCAAGAGTATTTCTTGAAAAGGAGAGAAAAATGGAATTCCGGCTCAAAGAATTGCGAAAAAAGAAGAAAATATCACAGTTAAAATTGGCTCTTGACTTAAATATGAACCAAAACACCATATCGCGCTACGAAACGATGGAACGTGAGGCGGACTATGAAACGCTGATTAAAATTGCGAACTATTTTGATGTCTCCATTGACTATCTTCTTGGAAGAGAAGAGAATAAAAAATAAAGGTTTTACCACTCTTTTGGAATGGCAAAACCTTTTTTGTTATCTCTTCTTCTTTCCTTGACCGCCTTTTTTAGCACCCGTCTTTTGGGTGGAATGGGGAGCGTGTTTTGCACCACGTGTGTCGTTTTTTGCACTGCGTGTAGCATTTTTCGCTCCGTGTGCGCTCTTTTGCGTGGGCTTTGCACTCTTTTTGCCGTCCTTGGTTTGGGGACGTGGCGCATACGTGTTTGCCGGGCGTACAAGGCAATCGGGCGTGTGACCAATCAGGTCGGTGCGCCCCGCCTTGGTCAGTGCCTCGCGCACGAGGTCGGCATTTTGCGGGCGGTTATATTGCAGGAGCGCGCGTTGCAACTGCTTTTCGTGGTAGTCGGTGGCAACGTAAACGCTTTTCATCGTTAAGGGATTGATGCCCGTGTAATACATCACCGTAGATGCCGTGCCGGGGGTGGGGTAGTAGTCCTGCACCTGCTCGGGCGCGTAGCCGTTCTTCTTGAGGCACACGGCAAGCTCAATGGCATCTTTCAGCGTGGAACCCGGGTGGCTGGACATGAAATAAGGAACAAGATATTGCTCTTTTCCAATGGCGTGTGTGATGTCAAAGAACTTTTCGCGGAACCTTTCATAGACTTCAAAATTCGGTTTACCCATGCAAGCAAGCACCGCAGAGGAGCAATGCTCGGGCGCGACCTTGAGCTGACCGCTGACGTTGTCTTTCACCAGCTTGCGGAAGAACGCATCGTTTTTGTCCTCCAAGAGATAGTCAAAGCGGATGCCACTGCGAATGAACACCTTTTTGACGCGCGGCAGAGCTTCAACCTCTTCGATGAGGTGTTGATATTCGGTGTGGTCGACCTCAAGATTGGGGCATGGCTTGGGAGCAAGACATTTGCGAGAGGCGCAAACGCCGTCGGTGAGTTGCTTTTTACAAGCAGGGTAGCGGAAATTGGCAGTCGGGCCGCCAATATCGTGGATGTAGCCTTTGAAATCGGGGAGCGCGGTAATTTTGCGCGCTTCTTCAATTACGCTCTGTTCGCTACGCGAGCGCACGGTTCTGCCTTGATGGAAGGCAAGCGCACAGAAGTTACAACCGCCAAAGCAACCGCGGTTGTGGGTAATGGAGAATTTGACTTCTTCGATGCCAGGCACACCGCCTTTTTCTTTGTACGTGGGGTGATAATCGCGCATATACGGCAGGGCGTAAACGCGATCGAGTTCGCTCCTTTCCAAGGGGGGCATAGGCGGATTTTGCACAAGCATCTTGCCATCGTAAAGCTCGCAAATAGCTCGTCCGTTAATCGAATCCTGATTCTTGTATTGCACGCCAAAGGCTTCGGCATACTTGCGTTTATCGTTTTTGAGTTCGTTATAATCAAAGGTTGCCGCCACCTCATAGTGAATGGCATCCTCGGGTTTGCAAAGGTAAACCGTTCCGCGCACGTCGCGGATTTTTTTAATCGGCACACCGCGCGAAAGCAGCTCCGCGATGCGCAAAAGGATATTTTCGCCCATACCGTAGGTGAGAATATCGGCAGTGCTGTCGACGAGAATCGAGCGGCGCACCTTGTTATCCCAATAGTCGTAGTGGGCAAAGCGACGGAGCGATGCTTCCAAACCGCCAAGAATGATCGGCACGTCGCCGTACGCTTCGCGGATGCGGTTAGAGTAAACGATTACGGCACGGTCGGGGCGTTTGCCCATCTCGCCGCCGGGGGAGTAATAGTCAAAACTGCGGCGCTTTTTGGAAGCAGTGTAATGCGCCACCATACTGTCGATATTGCCGGACGTAACGAGAAAACCGAGGCGCGGACGGCCGTATTCACGGAATGCATCGCAGCTTTTGTAATCGGGTTGCGAGAGGATAGCAACGCGGTAGCCTGCGGCTTCGAGAACACGTGAGATGATAGAGACGCCAAAGGACGGATGATCGACATACGCATCACCCGTAACGTAAACAAAATCAGGTTTATCCCAACCGCGCGCCACCATATCCGCGCGCGAGAGCGGTAAAAAGTTCATTGTGGTTCCTCTCTTAAAGTTTTAGTGTGTTGTGTAGTAAGTTTTTGATGAACCTTTTTTCAAAAAGGTTCCGCCCTCAAGGGCGCGGAGCCCTTGTCGCCTCGCGCACGAGGCGAAACAAAGCCTCGGCGTTTCTTTTGGATAGGGTTTTCTTTGCGCCTCCTATTTGCAAAGAAAAGCCGGTGATGGAGTGTATGTTAACTAACAGTCTGTTTGTTTGCGAAAATTTGGCAGCCACTTTTTTCTTTTGGCATTGTAGGCGCAAAAGAAAAAAGTTGTCAAAAAAGAAAAGCGCCGCAATGGGGGGCTCCGCCCCTCCACCCTGCAAGCTTTTTGAAAAAAGCTTGAGCAAAAACTTTCTCTCGCGAGTGAGAGAAGATTTCAAGCAGCGTTATTCGCCGTCTTCCTCATACGCCTTAATGCCTTGCATACCGGGGAAGGCTTTGAAGCCGTCGATCTCGCCACGTTGCATCGCGCCAAAAATGCGATAACGCAATCCGTCGTGCTCGCGGTCGAGCTTGGCGAGCAGTTGCTTCATCTCCTCGCGTTGCGTGTTTCCGTCGGCAGGGCAGGGGGATTTGATAACGGGCAAGTCAACTTTGTTGGCAAAGTAGCGCACCTCTTTTTCGGGCATATAAATCATCGGGCGAATGAGGGTAATATCCATTCGCGACAAATACGTAACAGGCGAAAAGCAACCAAGACGTCCCTCAAAAAAGAGGTTGAGCATAAAGGTTTCTACGGCATCGTCAAAATGATGACCGAGAGCAACTACGTTGCATCCAAGATCCTTTGCCGCGCGATGGAGCGCACCGCGACGCATCTTTGCGCAAAGCGAACAAGGAGATTTCTCTTTGCGAATGTCAAAAATGATCTTCGAAATTTCGGTTTTTGTGATGTGGTAGGGCACGTTCAATTCATCGCACAGCTTTTGAATCGGTTCAAAATCCATGCCGCCCTCAAATCCCATATCCACGGTGACGGCAACCAGCTCAAAGGGAACGGGATAAAATCGGCGAAGCTCTGCCATGGCGCACAAAAGCGTGAGCGAATCCTTTCCGGCGGAAACCCCCACGGCAATTTTATCTCCGGGCTTTATCATTTGGTAGTCATCGAGCGCCCGTCTTGTGTAACTTAAAATTCGTTTGATATGTTCCATTGTTTGCAATAGTCAAAGAGAGAACCAAAGCGGTTCTCTCTTTGTTCACCTTTTGGATTTAAACTTCTTCAGAGGCCTCTTCAATCAGGTCGTCTGCTTGAGGCTCTTCATCGTTGTCGATGTCAACGGTCAGTTTTCTGATTGCTCTGAGCTCAAAAGCTACGCCGGCAACAAAAGCGGCAACAGCGGTGATGGCTACGGATGCGATGATCCACTTTGCAACGTTGTTCTTCTTCATAGTTCTGTTCTCCTTTTATGTTTGATTTATTCTGATTTTATAATGCTCAAGTGTTATTTTTTGCAGAGGAGATGGGCTTTAATCATCAAAACTGCAAGTGTCATATATCTTTTGTGCCTCGGGTGTTAGCTCGCGCGTCTTTTTGCCTTCCTCGTTCTCTTTGTAAAGAATGAGCGGACGAGAGATGCGCACCGAAGGGGCACCGCCCCTGATGGCTTCTACCAACACACCGCAAGGTTCGCTCTTGGTGTCGGCATGCACAAAGGTCATCCGTTTGGGCTCCAAACGGCAGCTTTGCATAGCACCCAAAAGATCGGTCAAGCGGTCGGGGCGCCAAACGCACACAAATTTTCCGCCATGCTTTAGGAGCCGTGCGGCACACGCACAAAAATCGGCAATATTGCCGCAAACCTCGTGCCGTGCTATGTATTTTTCATCACTTTCGTTTCGCTTGCCCGACGTGCATTTCATATAAGGCGGATTGGAAATTACCAAACCAACCTCACCGCCCACATCCTCGGGGCGTAAATCCTTGACGTTTGCGCAAAGCGGCGTGATGGCGTTTGCAAAACCGTTGAGTTTTGCGTTTCGTTCGATAATATCAGTAAATGCAGGTTGCACCTCAACTGCCACAGCGCTCTGCACCTTTTCTTTTGCCAAAAGGAGCAAGGGGAGAATGCCTGTGCCGCTACCAAGATCCACAACGCGGGTGTGTTTAGGGCACTTGACAAAAGCCGCTAAGAGAAATGCATCTGTTCCAAAAGTAAGTCCCTGCTTTTTTTGAATGAGGCGAATGTTCTCGTTCACCTCGTCCAGCCGTTCATCGTCGGCAAGAGGGGGGAGAGGGGGAAGTGGAAGATTTGTCATACTTCAACTCCTTAATAGAATTGTAAGAGCGAAGAGGCACGGTCATAGGCCGCCCGCTTCGCTCTTAGGTAGCAAAGATGTATTATGCTTCCTGGGGAGCGCCAACAGGGCAAGCCTCAGCACAAGCACCGCAAGATACGCAGGTATCTGCATCGATCTCATACTTGCCGTCACCTTCGGTGATGCAGCCCATGGGGCAAGCTTCAACGCAAGCGCCGCATGCTACGCAATCGTCATTGATCTTGTATGCCATCTTAATTTCCTCCTGATTCATTTTTGGGATACTTATATTGTATCACAATTTTTTGTTTTTGCAACTGTTTTTTGATATTTTTTCAAAAAAATATTTCATTTTTTCAAAAAAAGTATCTTGTCGAAAAAAATCGGTGGATTATTCTTGGGTTTCTTCCTTTTTTTCGTGGGTTTTGGGGGCTTTGCCCAAAAGAGTTACCTCACTGCGATGATATTGCTTGGGAGGCGTGTCGGGAGAATCCTTCAGGATAACGCGAATGGTGCCTGCCAAAGGATTGATGGAAATAACCGTGCCAATGCCATCCTCGGTTTTGACTTGGGAGTCAACGGGAGGTGTGCGACGGATTTCCTCGTTGTAGGTTTCGGATTCGAAGTGCAAGCAACACATGAGTCTGCCGCACATACCCGAAATTTTTGCGGAATTGAGAGAAAGACCTTGTTCTTTTGCCATTTTGATGGAAACCTGCGCGAAATCGGGCAGGAAAGTGGTGCAACAGAGCATACGGCCGCAGGAGCCGAGACCGCCAAGCATTTTTGCTTCGTCGCGAATACCGATTTGGCGGAGTTCAATACGTGTGCGGAATACCGATGCCAAATCCTTGACGAGCTCGCGGAAGTCTACGCGTCCGTCGGAGGAAAAATAGAACAGAAGCTTGGAGTTATCAAAGGCGTATTGCACGTCAATGAGTTTCATATCCAGCTTGTGCGCTTCGATCTTTTGTTGGCAAACGATGAGCGCGTTCTTTTCTTTTTCGCGGTTTTCTGCGTTGTGTTCTACGTCTGCGGGTGTTGCTACGCGAATGAGGGGGCGCAGAGGGGTAACCGTTTCGCTGACGTTGACCATTGTATTTTCTAAGTTGACCTCGCCGAATTCAGGACCTCTTGCTGTCTCCACAATGGCAAAATCGCCTTTTTTCAGCTTTTGTCCGCGAGGATCAAAATAGTAAACCTTGCCTGCAGAACGGAAACGAATGCCGATGACCTCTACCTTTTCTTCATTTGCTTCAATGGGAGTCGAGGTAGAAGAAGGAGATGCAAACAACTCTTCGTTGCTCAATTCGAGCATAGGCTCTTCGGGCTCGGTCTCCTTGGCAGGAGTTGCCACATTTGCCTCGGGAGCATTGAGAACGATTTTTGCGCGCCACTCGGCAAGCTCGCGCTCTTCCTTGGGATTGCCGTAAACATCATCCTTTTGCGGCAGGCGATCGGGTTGCTTTTTTCCATCCTTTTGATGATGGTTGTGGCGGTTGCGGTTATCGTTTTTCTTACGGTTGTTTTGGTTGTTGTTTTGATTGTTATTTTGATTGTTTTTGGATGCCGTGTCAGCGTTTTTTTCGCTTTTTTGAGGTGCACCTTCGCTCTTTTGCGCATTTTCAGCAGCCGCTGCAGCAGCTGCGGCACGTTGCTTCTTTTCTTGGTGTTTTTTGCCGCCACGATGACCTCTGCGGCGACGGTTTTTATTTTCACCACCTGCCGCAGGTGCGTTTTGCGATTGTGGGTTCTGCGCAGGAGCGGTCTTGTTGTTGTCTTCCATAATGTATCCTTTCTTCCCCGAGTGGGAAATGTGTATCTATCAAAGCAGGTTGCATTGCTGTGCCATTGCAACCACGGTGAGTCTTACGTTTGCATTGGCGCGCAAGCGGTCGGTGGCATCACTCACGCTATCGCACAAAGAAAGAAGCGTGGGTGTGGTAAAGGCGTAAGCCAGCGATGCGGCTTCCTCGCGGTCAGAGAAGAAGCAAAGGGGCGCATTTTCGGTTTGCTTGCAGAGAAGCAGATCACGCAAGCAAATCAAAATGGTGCCGTATTGCTCGATCAACTCGTCGCGACGCGTGCCGAGACTGTTCAAAAAGCGCATTGTTTCTCCTGCATTTTTGGGAGAGGCACACAGACGCGCAAAGGATTTTGCGATTTCGCGACGGTCGGAGAGCGGCTTGTAGAGCTTGGGGTCAAGCAATTCCAAGGCTCGTCCAATGCTGCCGTTGGCGGCAACAACAATCTCCTCAAGCGCTGTACTGTCCTCTTGCGCCATGCGCTTGGCTTCGGGCACTTTTGCGCAGATGTGTTGCAAAATCAGCTCATTTTGCACGGGTTCGAGCCGCAAAACGGGAGCGCGACTGCGAATGGTTTCCAAAAGGAGCGCGGCATTTTCGCAAAGCAAAAGGAAGAGCACGTAGGCGGGCGGTTCCTCAAGGGTGAGCAAAAATGCGTTTTGCGCCTGCGGTGTCATCAGGTGCGCATCTTCAATGATATAAATCTTTACCGAAAGATCGTTTGGCGGAATATATACGTCCTGTCTCAGTTCACGAATAACCTCAACACCAAGCGTTGCTTTGTCACCGCGGTTGACGTAAATCACGTCGGGGGAGTTGCCTGCAAGAATTTTGCGGCAAGCAGGGCAACTAAGGCAGGGCAGGGGCGTGTGGGCATCTTTTTGATGCTCGCAAGCAAGAGCGGCGGCAAGGTTGAGAGCCAGGGTGTGCTTTCCAAAGCCGCGCTCACCCGAAAGGATATAGGCGTGCGAAAGCTTGCCTGCCAAAAGCTCGTCACCAAGACGGGCACGCAGGCGCTCATTTGCCACTACGTCGGTAAGTATTGGGCGCATACGCACATCTCCTTTCTGTCAAAGCGACATATCACTCCAACATAAATTATATCAGTTTTTTTCGCTTTTGTCAATACGAAGCCCTATTCTAAACACAAAATTTTTGCTCTTTTTTATGAAAATAGAGGGAGAGACATTGACATCGGCTATAAAATAGGTTATAATAGTTTATGTATATCGTGAATATACGAGAAAGCCATTTAAAGAAAGGAGATTGCAACATGCAAGTTACAAAGCAATCCATCATCGGCGATATTCTTGATTACGATCGCGAAACCGCGCAATTCTTTTTTGCTATCGGTATGCATTGCCTTGGCTGTCCCGCTTCTCGCGGTGAGTCCATTGAGGATGCCTGCGCCGTACACGGAACCGATGCCGACGCTCTGGTAGAGGCAATTAACAAATTCCTTGCCGAAAAGAAATAATTTGGCACAAGGGTGCTGTACTGTTTTGTGCGGCACCCTCTTTTTTCAAGCAAAATTCAAAAAGCCGCAGAAAGGAGCCTTATGCAAGCCATACCCACTCCGTCGGCGCGTCTTTGCAGCGCACTTCCTTATTTAACACAAAGGGGAGCGGTGATTGACGTTGGAACCGACCACGCATACCTGCCCATTTATTTGGTTGGGCAGAATATTTCTTCGCGCGCGCTCGCGTGCGATATCAACCGCGGACCCATCGAGAGCGCACAGCGCAACATTGCCGCCGCAGGGTTGGAAGATAAAATTGACACCCTTTGCACCGACGGGTTGCACGGCGCCGAGCATTTTGATGCCGACGATATTATGATTTTCGGTATGGGTGGAGAGTTGATTATTCGCATATTGTCCGAAGCTCCTTGGGTGAAGAATGCCAACATAGGGCTTGTTTTGCAGCCTATGACGCGTGCACATCTGTTGCGCCGCTGGCTCTTGGAAAACGGCTTTACAATCGTGGGTGAGACCATCACGCACGAGGATAGATATTACCAAACCATTGCCGCACGCTATTGCGGTAAGATTGAAGAATACACCGAGGAGGAGCTTCTGCTCGGCAGATTGAATATACAAAACAACGCGCCGCATCTTGCAGGCTTTGTGAAGCACGAGATGGGCGTTTGGGAAGCCATCCTGCGCGGAAAATTGCGCGCGGTGGATGCCGACACACGCGATGAAGAGCGTGTTTTGAAATTTTTGAAGGAAAGATTGGAGACACTGCAATGACAATAAAAGAACTTTACGCATTTTTTGATGAGAAAATCCCGCGCGCTCTTTCCTGCGATTGGGATAATGACGGACTGATGGTTTGTGCCGATAAAAATGCAGAGGTGCACCGCGTTTTGGTGGCACTCGATATCACTGCCGCTGTGGCAGAGCATGCCATTCAAGAGGGATACGACCTTATCGTGTCGCACCATCCCCTCATTTTCCATCCCTTAAAGGCAGTCGCTCCCGGCGAAGCCACCGTTAATAAGGTTATTCGCCTGCTTACCTCGGGCGTATCGGCTATGAGCTTTCATACCCGCCTTGATGCGGTTGCAGGTGGCGTCAATGACGTTCTTGCAAATGCCATCGGATTGCAGGAAATCATCCCCTTCGGCAAAGACGGTGAAGAAATGGGACGCATAGGAAACCTTCCTGCCCCCATGACGTTGCGTGAATTTGCCGAGCTTGTTAAACGCGCAACCGGTGCAAAACAGGTGCAAATCAGCGATAGCGGAAAACCCGTCTCCAGAGTCGCCGTTCTGGGCGGCGGTGGAGCAGGAGAGTCGGGCGCGGCGGCAGCCGCAGGAGCGGACACCTATCTCACAGGAGATTTGCGTCACGACCAACTCACCGAAGCACCCGAGCGAGGCATGAACCTTGTTCAAGGCGGCCACTTCTACACAGAAAATCTTGTTTGCAACCGCATTCGTGAGTTGCTCCTCGAAGCGGATGAAACGCTTACGGTTGACCTTATCGACAGCTACCCTGCAGAATTTGTTTGAGAAATCAAGGAGAGAAAAAATGACCTACGTAATTTCGGATATTTGCGGCAATTATCAAAAATTTAAGGAGCTGATGGATAATGTTCTCATCAGCGATAGCGATACGCTTTATATTCTGGGCAACACCGTTGATTTTGGAGACGAGCCGATGGAACTGATTGAAGACATCAGCATGCGCTCCAACGTCTATGCCGTAGCGGGCGAGCGCGACTATCTTGCCGCGCGTATGCTCTACGGCTTTGATAAAATGCTCAAGGGCGGCAACACTCCCGATGCCGATTACATTGCCGAAATGACCGCGTGGGTTGCAGAAGGTGGACAAACCACGCTCGACGGCTTCCGTGCGCTCGATGCCGATGCACGTGAGGGCGTGCTCGACTATCTTTTCGAAATGACACTTTACGAGGAAGCGGACATCAAGGGCAAAACCTATGTTCTCCTCAGCCGCGGCATTGCCAACTACGATGCCAACACCGACCTTGAGGACTACGAGCCCGAGGATTTCTTCTCCGACGATGCCACGGCTCCCCAAATTGAGGATGCCACCGTTATCGTGGGCGGAGAGGTAACAAAGAGCGGCAAAATCGAGCGAGACGGCAACGTCATTCGCATCAACTGCGGTGCAAAGCTTGCTTGTTTGTGCCTTGAGAACGGCAAGGAGTTCTACGTCTGATGCAAAAAAACGATATTTTGCGTGTTCGCATCGAGGAGATCAACAATCTCGGCTTTGGTGTGGCGCACGCAACCGAGAAGAACGGCACACGCGGCAAAGTCATTTTTGTGCGCGATGCCGTAACCGATGACCTCTTGGATGCACGCATCATCAAGGTCAACAAGAGTTATCTCATAGCCAAAATTGAGAGAATGATAGAACCCTCGTCGCTTCGCGCGACCGAGGGCATTTGTACCGCCGCAGGATGCGGTGGATGCGTCTATCAGCATATAAAATACGAACACGAAGCCGCCCTCAAACGCGACTACGTTGCAAATGCTTTCCGCAAAGTAGGACTTTCGGATGTGACCGTGGGTGAACTCTGCCACACGGGAGAGTTGACACGTTACCGCAACAAGGCGCAATATCCCGTTGCCAACGGCAAAGAGGGAATGGTCGCGGGCTTTTTTGCCACGGGCACACACCGCATTGTTCCTATGAGCGATTGCGCCCTGCAACCTGAAATCTTTGGCAAAATTGTGGCATACGTTTGCGCGTTCTGCAATCAAAACGGTATTTCTGCCTACGAGGAAGAGAGCGGCAAGGGAGATTTGCGCCACATCTATTTGCGTACGGGTGCCGAGACGGGAGAGGTGATGGTTTGCCTCGTTGTCAACGGCACGCACCTCAAAAACGAAGATTTACTCGCACGCGAACTGACGGAGCATTTTCCGTCTGTTAAGAGCGTCATGCTCAATATAAATAAAGAAAACACCAACGTCGTCCTTGGTGACGACTACCGCTGCATTAGCGGACGCGACTACATCGAAGATGTTCTGTGCGGACTTACTTTCCGCATCTCGGCAGGCGCGTTCTTTCAAGTCAACCATAACGCCTGCGAGTTGCTTTACGGCATCGCGCGCGAACGCGCAGAACTGACAGGCAACGAAACCGTCCTCGACCTCTATTGCGGCATTGGCACCATTGGTCTTTCGATGGCAAAGAACGCAAACAAGGTCATCGGCATTGAAATTGTCGAGGAAGCCGTAGCACGTGCCGCCGAAAACGCCGCGAGAAACAATATTCAAAACGCCTATTTTTATTGCGGTGACGCCTCAAATGCCGAAAAGCTTTTGGAGCGTGCCGAAGCCGCCCACGGCGACGTGTCGGGCGCCACAGTCATCATGGACCCCCCTCGTAAAGGCAGCACCCCCGAGCTCATCACCTACCTTGCCAAGCGCAACTTCGCACGCATCGTTTACGTCTCCTGCAACCCCGACACCCTTGCACGTGATTGCGTGTTGTTTAAGGAATTGGGATATGAAATTGGAGAGGTTACGCCGGTTGACCTTTTTCCGCGAACTGGGCACGTCGAAAGTGTCGTTTGTCTGACGAGAAAATAAAGGAGACGTGCAAAGGCACATTGTCGATAAAGCTTAACTAAATTGACTTTTAAAAGGAGATTTGAGTATGTGGCTATTGATAGTCGTCTTACTAGCGATTATAATAGGAGCTTCTTTTTTGGTTTGCAAAATTTTGGAAGTCCAAGATCGAGAATTTGAGAAACCTAAAAAAACGTCCAATAATCATAGAAAGAAAATTGAATGTGAAAATGCTAAAAAGTTACGAATTCCACTGAATACCCAAAAGGACGAGATTGTGCGAGTAAATAGCAAAAAAGTTAGGGGTCTAATTGCTCTAAACGAATCTGTGAATTTCCACAATATAAGGTCCTCTTTCAAATTGGAAAAATTTTATGATAACAAAATGATTTTTCTCAAAATCGATCCTGCTGCGTTAATGGCGGCAGATATGCGACAGAACATCGAAGAATATGCAAAATATATTGAGCAAGTACGAGAAAATAGAGCAGAGTTTGAAGAATACCAACAAAAGATTGATGAATTGCTCAAAGAGGAATGCTCGAATGATTTTGATTCTCTTGAAATAACGCCTGATGATTACCATAAACGTGAAACGAGAATTTTTAACGAGTTAAAGTTGAAACCGATTATAGACTGTGCGTACGGGGTTAGAATGTCATACTCTTCTCCAAGAGGGAGAGTTCATTTGTGTAAGACGGATTTGTTTAACTTTGATGATATGTTTGCTTGCTTTGAAAGTGTATCTCGTTCTTATTTGGATAGGGATACATACAAGAAATTATCCGCTGTTGAGCGCGGAGAGGTAAGCGATTCGTTAAGATATGATATATTAAACCGTGATAATTTTACTTGCGTACTGTGTGGTGCTTCTGCTCGTCAAGGGGCGAGGTTGCACGTTGATCATATTATCCCTATTTCCAAGGGTGGCAAAAGCACATTTGATAATTTGCGCACATTGTGCGAGAGATGCAATGTCGGTAAGTCTGATAAGATAGAAGGAATTCCTCAAACCGACCAAGCGAGGCAGGACGGTCAACCTTGCCAATGGTGCGGTGGAAAACTAGTTTTACGTCAAGGCAAAAACGGAGAATTTTACGGTTGCTCAAACTATCCCCAATGCAAGTACACAAAATCAAAATGATTTTCAATACAGGAGCCCCTAATGACCATCATAATTGCCAACATAATCGATTTTATTGCCTCGTTTCTTCAAGTGGGTTCGGGGGCAATTAAGAAAAAATCAAAGCTTCTTGCGGTGCAAACCGTGCAACTGCTTTTGCAGGGCATCAGTATGCTGCTGGTGGGCGGAATTACCGGTGCCATCAGCAACGTTCTTTCCTGCTACCGCAACTATCTTTGCTACAAAGAAAAACTGAACAAGGTTTGGAAGGGCATCCTCATTGCCGCATCCGTCGCAATGACGGTTTTCTTCAACAACCAAGGATGGCTTGGTATCATCCCCGTTGCGGTTTGCACGGTTTACATCCTCTTAATGGATGTCAAGGACCCCATCAAATTCAAGCTCCTTGTTACGCTTTCTTTCGTCCCGTGGATCATTTATCATTTTGCATTACAGCTTTACGTTGCCGCAATCTTCGATGCCGCTTCGGTTATCAGCAGTGCAGTCACCCTCTTTATTATGACGAGAGGGAAGGGTGAAAAAGAAGCGTCTGCGGTTGCTAAAGAACCTCAAAGTTCCCAAGAACAACATTTAACATGAAAGGTTTACTAAATTGAAGGAGGAGATTGGTTGTGATTGACTTTTTAAGCGTTGATGCTCTGCGCCCCAAAGTTATCAAGTGCATAGAGAAATATATCTCTCTTTCAAAGCATCAATCGCTCACGGTCGGGTTTTATCGTCGCGGCAAATGGTTTATCTTTAGCAATGAGGATATGCCAACACCTCTTTTGTATGATATTGGCTCTGTCAGCAAAACTCTCA
>JAZOMJ010000102.1:0-2322 GCA_045653865.1 Eubacteriales bacterium | reverse complement strand
AATAAATGCAAAATTTGCAAAAAAGCAAACCAAGTAAGATGGCTGTTGTAATGGGCTGTATTTGAGTGCAGTCCATTATTTTTTTTGTATGTTTGTGCGAGTCATATTTTGCAATTTTTGCATTTTTGCCTTTGCAAATTTAAAACGGGGGATACCCCACACCTTATAATATTAGTGAATAGTATTGACTAATAGACTATAATATATTATATAGGGGGGTGCATGGTTGTAAATTTTGCATGGTGCAAGGATGCAAAAATGCAAAGCGGGGCGATAAGTAATTGAAAATCAATACATCGTATGGCGGGGTTTTGCATTTTGCTTTGCATTTTGCATTTTTCTTTACATGTAAATTGGTCCTTTTTGTCGCCCTCGGCATGGATTTTATGCTCCGTGGCGTGGAAAAATGTATTCCCTCGCGAGGAAAAAAATATCTTCAAGCGCAGGAAATTTATTGTATCCGAATAATTTTTTACAAATAAGCGAAAAAATATAATATTTTATTTTGTAAAAACAAAATAAAGCTATATCTTTGCACTGAAATTCTTTCGCATCCTGCAATTCCGGACACGCAGGAGAGGACAAGAAACAAACTAAAGGCGTTCCTTGACAGACTGTTACAATCAAAAATATTGGTGTCTATAATAAAAACTGGCAATGCTCGTCGGACAGGTCTTTGGCGCGGTTTAGCCACTCTGCGGGCGGATTTTCCTTGGGCTGCGGCCACCAGAAGCCCTTTGAGGAGTATTCGAACTTTATGGCCTCGGGGGTGGAGCGCATGACCACAAAGCCAATGTCGCCATAGAATGTGGCGGGAAGTCCTACTGTCTGTACCATGTGCAGTTCCATACGCGGACGTACCACCCGAACCGATTTGTCCCAGATGTGGGTGTGGCCGTATATATAGCCGGCTACCGCAGGGGTCTGGGCAATGAACTGTTCCAGATTGGCCATCTCGTTCAGAGGGTGGTGGGCTCCCAATACCAGACGGCGTTTGTTGTCTTTCGCAAATTCCTGGAGCCATTCTATCTGCCCGCCTGAAATCTCGCCCGAAACGGTTGTGGCCTGGCGCAACCGCAGATTGGGGAGTTCGGCAAGCGAGTCGAGCATCACAAAGTTGAAGTGGGGCATCTCAACTATTGATACTACGCGGCCAGCAACCTTGGTGGAGGTGGTATATGATGAGAAGACCTTGAAGAACGGCTCGCGGCGGTCATGGTTTCCCATTCCGAGTGTGACTTTGATGCCTGCCTGTTCCAGTTCTGAAAGCAACTCGGCGGCATAACGGTAGTCTTCCTCCAAACCGTAATCCCAGGCCACGTCACCGAATATAATCACGTTCGCCGGCAGAGGCCGCATGGAAAGAATCTCGGCCATTCTCAGCTTCAGACAGGTGGGGTTATAGGGATAGTGTTTAGACATTCCGTTTTCCAGCTCACCGCAGATGTGAATGTCTGACAAAAGTACTGTCGTTGCGGGGTCAATCTTTCTTTTGTTGCGTTTGGCGCTGGCCTTTGCCTTGGCCATTATCGTTTCTGCGGTCTTGTCAAGAATGGCTGCATTTGCTGTTGATGCCAGGGCAGCACCGCTCAGCGATAACATTGATGTCAAAAACTGTTTTCTGTCCATAGGTTATTCTTTCAATGTACATTTAAAATGGCCAACGGTTGCCTGTGCACACAGCCGGATTTAGGGGTCAGAAGAAGAAATAGTCGTCATCGGCTACGGCTGGTTGTTCCTCCTGCTCGCTTTCCTGTTCTTCGGCAGCTTTCTTCTGCTCTTCCTCTTCCTTCTTGGCGTCCTTCTTTATCTGGTCAAAGAGCCCATAAGTGATGCGCAGTACGCGGAACTCGGTGCGGCGGTTCAGCGCGTGACATGCCTCCTTCTGTTCCTCGTTGGGGAGGGCGTTGATGAAGGCCTCGGTGAGGGGGTCGCCTTCATGCAGGAAGGGGTTCTGCTCGGCCACCTTGCGTGTGACGGCCTTTGGACGGCTCTCGCCATAGCCAACAGGCGTGAGGCGGTCTTCCGCAATGCCGTGGGCAATGAGGTAGTTTACCACGCTTTCTGCGCGGCGCTGGCTCAGTTTCTGGTTATATTCGTCCTTGCCGCGGAAGTCGCAGTGGCTGGAGAGTTCGATGGTGATATTGGGATTCTCATTCAGCAGGGTGACGAGGCTGTCCAGCGCCTGGGTGCTGTTGGGAGTCAGCTCAGCGCTGTCAAACTCATAGAACACGTTGCGTACCAGCACGGGAGCGTGGATGTTGGCAAGGGGGAATTGCAGCACGTATTCCTGGCTTTCGCTGGTGGTGTCCACGCACAACT
>JAZOMJ010000101.1:0-12462 GCA_045653865.1 Eubacteriales bacterium | reverse complement strand
CTGGTAAAATTGCTGCTATGACTACTCAATCTATTACAAATGTATCTACAAAATAAAAAGGAAACAGAAACGATATCTTTTATGTTTGATGTTGCCGTTATAGGCGGCGGTGTTGTTGGCGGTATGATTGCACGCACCCTTGCCTCCTATCAATTAAATATTTGTATTCTTGAAAAAGCGCACGACGTTGCCACAGGCGCAAGTGCCGCAAACTCTGCCATTGTTCACGCAGGATATGACGCAAAAGAGGGTTCGCTCAAAGCAAAGCTCAACGTTCGCGGCTCCCGTATGATGCCTGCCGTTTGCCAAGAGCTTGGCGTAAAATATCAAAACAACGGTTCCCTCGTTATCGGTTTTGACGAGGACGACCGCGCGGCTCTGGAAGCACTCCTCGTTCGCGGAAACAAAAACGGTGTAGAGGGTTTGCGCATCCTCGAAAAAGAGGAACTCCAAGCCATGGAGCCCAATATCTCCCCCAACGTGCTGTGCGCACTCCACGCCCCCACGGGTGCGATTGTTTGCCCGTATGAGCTTACCATTGCCGCTATTGGCAACGCAATGGATAACGGTGCCACCCTCAAACTCGATTTTGCAGTCAGCAATATTCGCGACCTTGGCACACACTATGAAATTTCTTCTGCCAATGAAACGGTTGAAGCACGCTACGTAATCAATGCCGCAGGTCTCTTCTCCGACGAGATTGCAAAAATGGTTGGCGACAATAGCTTTTCCATTCAACCGCGTCGCGGTGAATACGTGCTCCTTGATAAGGAATGCGGCAAACTGGTAAAGCACACCATCTTCCGCACCCCCGGCAAAATGGGCAAAGGCATTCTTGTTTCCCCCACCGTTGACGGCAACCTCATTACCGGCCCCACGGGTGTGGATATTGAAGATAAGCTTGATAAATCCACCACCGCACAAGGCTTGGCTTTCGTTATGCAACAAAGCAGCGAAAACACCACGGGCATTCCCTTTGGCAAGAGCATTACCTCTTTTTGCGGCTTGCGCGCGGTAGGCTCTACCGGAGATTTTATCATCAACAACTCCAAGCCCCGTTTTGTCAACGTGGCAGGCATTGAGTCCCCCGGTCTTTCCTCTGCTCCCGCCATTGCCGAAATGGTTGTAGAACTGCTCGAAGATGCAGGCTTGACGCTTGAAAAGAAAACCGATTTTAACCCCATTCGTCCCGCAACCCACGCATTCCGTGAGGGTACAATCGAGGAAAAGAACGCAATGATTGCAAAGGATCCTACCTACGGTCACATCATTTGCCGTTGCGAGGGCGTTAGCGAGGGTGAAATTCTCGCCGCTATCCGCCAAAATCCTCGTCCGCGTGACCTTGACGGTGTAAAACGTCGCACACGTGCGCAAATGGGACGTTGCCAAGGCGGCTTCTGCTCCCCCTATATTGTAGAACTCTTGGCGCAAGAGATGAATATTCCCTATGAAGACGTTACCAAGTGCGGCGGCAAGTCGCGCATCAACGTGCAAAAAACCAAAGGAGGTGCAAACCAATGAGAGAAATAGATCTGGTCATTATTGGCGGTGGTCCTGCCGGCATGAGCGCGGCTCTCGCGGCATATGACGCCGGTATTCGCGATCTCCTCATCCTTGAGCGCGACGAAAAGCTCGGCGGTATTTTGCAGCAATGTATTCACAACGGCTTTGGTCTGCATCGCTTTGGTGAAGAATTGACCGGCCCCGAATACGCTTGGCGTTATGAAAAAGAAGTTATCGAAAAGAAAATCCCCACCCTTTTGAATACGATGGTGCTTGACATCACCCCCGATAAGGTGATTACCGCTACCAACTCCGAAAGCGGTGTATTCCAACTCAAGGCAAAGGCTGTTATTCTTGCTATGGGTTGCCGCGAGCGTTCTCGCGGTGCGCTCAACATTGCAGGCACTCGCCCTGCAGGCATTTACAGTGCAGGTACCGCGCAAAAGTATGTCAACCTCAAAGGATATCTGCCCGGCAAGGAAGTTGTTATTCTCGGTTCGGGTGACATCGGACTCATTATGGCGCGCCGTATGACCCTTGAGGGCTCCAAGGTGCACGCAGTTTGCGAACTGATGCCCTACTCGGGCGGTCTTGCACGTAACATCGAGCAATGCCTCAACGATTTTAACATTCCCTTAAAGCTTAGCCACACCGTAGTCGAAATTCACGGTCGCGAGCGTCTTGAGGGCGTTACCATTGCCAAGGTAGATGAGCGTCGCCGTCCTATCTCGGAAACACGCGAGTACATTCCCTGCGACACGCTTCTGCTCTCGGTTGGTCTCATCCCCGAGAATGAACTTTCTAAAACCGCTGACGTTACCCTTGACCGCGTAACGAGCGGTGCTGTGGTTGACCAAGACAGAGAGACCGAAACCGAAGGCATTTTTGCCTGCGGCAACGTGCTCCACGTGCACGACCTTGTTGACTTTGTTTCCGAAGAAGCAGAGGTTGCCGGCAAGAGTGCGGCGGCTTACATTCTCGGCAACGAGAAAAAGAAGCTTCACATTCCCCTCTTTACAGACGGCAAGGTTCGCTACACCGTTCCGCAGGTCATCACTGCCGAAAAGGACGTTACCGCTTACTTCCGCGTAGCCGACGTTTATCGCAACGTTACCCTCAAGGTTCTTGACGGTGAGCGCGTTGTTGCGCAAAAGAAAAAGAGCCGTATGGCTCCGGGTGAAATGGAAAGCATCACGCTCAAGGCTTCTGCTTTTGCAGATGCAAAAGAACTCAAATTTGTTTTGGAGGTGCGCTGATATGAAAAGAGAACTTACCTGTATCGTATGCCCCATCGGTTGCCAATTGAGTGTCACTCTTGAGAATGGCGTTGTCACCGAGGTTACGGGCAACACCTGCCCTCGCGGCAAGCAATATGCCATTGACGAGTGCACCAACCCCGTGCGCACCATCACCACAACCGCTCGCACCTCGAATGGCGGTGTCATTCCCGTAAAGACTGCCAACCCCATTCCTAAGGAATTGATGTTTGACTGCATGCAAGAGATTGACAAAGCAATCGTCACACTCCCTGCACAAATCGGTGACGTGGTCATCGAAAACCTGCTTGGCACCGGCGTTGACGTGGTTGTTACCGCAAATATGAAATAACAAAAAAGGAAGTTGTTCCTCGGAACAACTTCCTTTTTTGTTAGTTTTTCTTCCAGCTGCCTGCTGAGAAGAAAAGAAGAATCGGGAAAATTTCAAGTCTGCCTGCCAGCATATCAAAAATGAGAACCAATTTTGATGTCACGCTGAAATTACCAAAGTTCATCATGGGTCCGACCGCTTCAAAGCCGGGACCGATGTTGTTAAAGCATGCAAGCACTGCCGAAAAGTTTGTTCCAATCGAAAAACCGTCAAAGCAAACCACAACAAAGCTCAAAAACAGAATGAATACGTATGCCGAAAGATAACCGTTTACGCCCGACATAACCTTTTCGTCAACTGCTCTGCCGTTAACGCGAACAACCTCTACACGGTTGGGGTGAACCATTTGGCGAATATTGCGGCGTAAGCCCTTAAACAAGAGCAATACACGCGCGCATTTCATACCGCCGCAGGTGCTTCCTGCGCAGGCGCCCGTAATCATCAAAATAGTCAAAATACCTTTTGAGAAGGTGGGCCAGAGGTCAAAATCAACGGTGGAATATCCCGTAGTGGAAATGATACTTGCCACTTGGAATGCCGCGTGGCGGAGTCCCTCACCAAGGGTGCTGTACATATCGGCAATGTTCCAAGTAATCAGCGCAATACTGATTGCCACAATGCAGAAATACAAGCGCAATTCTTCATCACGGATAACCGAACGGAATTGACGCAAGAAAATAAGATAGTAGCAACTGAAGTTGACACCAAAAAGCAACATAAACACCGTGGTAACATTTTGAATGTAGGGACTGTAACTGCCAAGGCTATCCCCTTTGATGCCAAAGCCGCCCGTTCCTGCCGTGCCAAACATTGTGCACAACGCTTCAAACCAGTTCATGTCTCCAGACATCAAAAAGGCAAAATTGAGCGCACTGAGCACCATATAGGTGCAATAGAGGTAGATTGCCGTTTGGCGAAGCTTGGGAACCAACTTGCCAACCTCGGGACCCGGGCTTTCTGCGCGGAAGAGGTGCATGGTAAAGCCCTCGTTCTTTTTGCCGCCTGGAGAGAGCGCCAACAAAAAGACAAGAACACCCATACCACCTACCCAGTGGCTGAAGCTACGCCAATACAGCATGCCGCGTGAAAGCGCTTCCACATCATCAATAACAGAGGCGCCCGTTGTAGTAAAGCCCGAAACAATTTCGAAAAGTGCATCTACAAAATGCGGAATTTCACCTGACACAACAAAAGGAACAGAACCAATCAAACTCATCAAAATCCAACTGGATGCTGTACAAACAAATCCTTCTTTTGCGGTCATACGGTTTGTTGTATTGCGTGAGAGGAGCTTGAGGGTAACGTGCAAAGCAATCGCGATAACAATGGAAACCGCAAATCCGATTGTCGCCTTTGTTTGCCCATCATAAATACTGATGGCAAGTGCAGGCAACATAAATACTGCCTCTGCTACACAAATCAGAGCGAGAAAGCGGCACATAATTTTATAATTCATAATCCGCTCCCTTATACAAAGATGTCGTTGAGTTCAAGCACATTGCTCTCACCGTTGACAACAACAACCACGTTATCTCCCTCTTGGAAATAATCGTCACCGGCGGGAATGATGATTTCATTGCCACGTGCAATGCAAGCAAGACGAACATTCTTTTTTAATCTGATCTTCTTCAGGGGCTCTCCGCAATGGAAAGTATCGGGGTCAACCAAAAACTCAATCGCTTCAGCTTGTCCGTCAGCGATGTAGTGAATGGCGGTAGCGGCACCGTCACGGTTTTTCATTGCACGCACATAACGAACAATGGTATTGCAACACAATTTACCGGGGGAAACCACACTACCAATGGAAAGTTGATCGATAAACGCAGAGTTATCAAGTCTGCCAAGGCGCGTAACCACCTGAGGCACGCCCAAGCTTTCGGCATACAGAGAAACGATAACGTTTTGTTCATCGGTATCGGTCAAAGAAAGAAGTGCGTCAGCCTCTGCCAAACCTTCCTTTTCAAGGAAGGTCAGGTTACCATCGTCACCGTGTACAACAGCGGCACGCGGCAACAGTTCGCTCAACTCCAAGCAACGTTCTACATTGCGTTCAAAAATAGTAATATCGATAGAACGGCTGTTTTTGAGTCTCTTTGCAAGGTAGTAAGACATCGCTCCACCACCGATGATCATCAATCGGCGCGCCTTGTGCGTAACGATACCAAGACTTTTGAGCATAATGGCAAGATCGTCGGGAGAGGCCGTAACAAAGATGCGGTCATCCTCACGTAGAATAAATTTACCATCGGGAATAATGGTCTCTCCATCGCGCAAAACAACGCAAACAAGCACTCTCGTGCGCAAAATGCTATCCAAATTCGAGAGGGACACGTTGCAAAGGGGGCTTCCCTCCTCTACGCGCAACTCTGCCAGTTCGGCACGTCCGCCCATAAATGCTTCACGCGTCAAAAAGCCGGGATACTTAATCAGTCTCTCAAGCTCGGCGGCAGCATCCTGCTCGGGGTTGAATGTAAGAGAGATACCGAACGCATCACGCATAGCGTATGCTTGCTCCAAATATTCGGGGTCGCGGATGCGTGCAATGGTATGGATACGCGGATTGAGTGTGCGTGCTGTCATACAACAAAGCAGATTGAGTTCATCACTGCCCGTGCAGGCGATAAGAAGTTTACTCTTTTTTACGCCTGCGCGTTGAAGCGACTCCATGGAAGCACAGTTGCCCTGCACCGCCATAACATCGTAGCGATTGATGCCGCTCTCCAGCACTTGAGGATCGGAATCCAAAATGGTGAGATCGTAGCCCGCTTCGCCAAGCTCACGCGCTAAGGTTTCACCAATATCACCGTAACCGCAAATCAAAATTTTCATATTGAATCTCCTTTCGAAAGGGATCTTATATTGTCAAATACGTTTTATTTTCAGCGCAGATATTCCACAGCCGCAAGGGCGGCAACGGTGCCGTCGGATACTGCCGTGGTCAACTGACGAACGGTCTTGCGGCAGGCATCTCCTGCGGCAAAAATACCGGGGCAAGAGGTTTGGCAATTGTTGTCGGTAAGGAAATAGCCATCCTCGTCGAGGTCAACAAGGTTTGCAAATGCCGCGTTTTGCGGAAGCTGACCGATTGCCTCGAACAGTGCCGCAACCGGCAAATACTCAACCGCTCCCGTGGAGAGGTTGCGCAAGGTGAGAGATTGCAAGCTTCCTTCACCCGAAAGCTCTTCGATAACCGTTTCACCGATAAATTCGATGTTTTCCTTCTCTCTCATTTGTTCGGCAAGGTTGCGTTCGGCGCGCAGTTCGTTTCTGCGGTGGATAAGGTAAACGCGCGAGCAATACTCCGCAAGCACAAGCGCATCCTGCACCGCGGTGTTACCGCCACCAACAACGGCAACCTCACGACGGCGGAAGAACATTCCATCACAGGTTGCACAAAAGGAAACGCCGCAACCGATGAGTGCATCCTCACCGTCAAGCCCCAATTTGCGATGCTTGAGCCCCGTGGCGAGAATCACCGCACGGGCAATATATTCCTCTTTGCCCGCCGCAAGGGTAAATTCCTCGGCATTTTTTTCGATGCCGCTGACCGTTGCGTAAACAATTTGCACACCGAGAGCGGTGATTTGCTTGGTGAGACCGTCGGCAAAGGTGTAACCGTCAACATCGGGTAATGCGGGATAGTTTTCTATTTTTCTTGTTGGCAAAATTTGACCGCCAAGCATTTCGCCCTCAAAAAGGAGAACGCTTTTGCCGGCTCTTGCCGCATAAAGCGCGGCTGTCATGCCGGCGGGCCCGCCGCCAACAATGGCAATATCATATTTCATATCGTTTTCTCTTTCAAGAATTTTTATTTGACGCGTAATGCCTTTACGCGTTCGGCATTGGGGGTGACCACACAAGACCAATTGGTGTGATAAATGACCAAGCCGGGCTTTCCACCCGCAGGCTTTTTGACGTTGCGAACAAGGGTGTAATCAACCTCAACGTTCTCACCATCCGCTCCCTTGGAATAGAAAGCGGCAATCTCGGCAGCCTCGGTAAAGTTCTGGGCAGGTGGATCGTCACCGTTTGTCAGCATGACCGTGTGCGAGCCCGGCATGCCCTTGACGTGGAACCAGAAGTCATTCTTCCCTGCCACCTTGTGGGTGATATATTCATTTTGCAGATTGTTTTTGCCACAAAGCACGCGATATCCGCCCGATGTGCGGAACTCGGCAACCGTGGGCGTGGGCATCTTTTTGGCAAGTGCGTAGTTCTTCATACGCGACGCGTAGCCCGAGCGGTAGAGCTCCTCGCGAATTTCGGTGAGGTCTGCCGCAGTTTCGGCATGCGTAAGCGCATCAAATACGGTGTCGATGTAGCGAAGCTCGGCTTCGCCGATTTCAATCTGCTTTGAGAGCTCTATGCGAGCTGTTTTGGATTTGTTATACTTTTTGTAATAAACCTGTGCGTTTGCAGAGGGAGAAAGACGGTTGTTCAATATCACCTTGCAGGTGCCAAAGGTGCCGTCCTCGCGGTAATCCTCGTAGTCGGTGAGTGTTGCTTCGGTCATTCCGCGCGAGAGCTGATAGAGGTTGCCCGTAATCAGGTCGGCATATTTTTTGTATTCCTCGCCACGCTCACAGTCGGCAAGCTCACCGCGTTGGAGTTCAATCTTTTTGCGCAAACGGGTGTCGGCATTGGTTAGGATGCGCAAGACGTCTGCCGCGCGTTGGCGAATGTGGTTTTCTCTGTCTCTTGTATGGAAGAAATCATCCAGCATTTGCCCCGCACTCGTGTAGGAGCGCAGTTCAAAGTCGCTACCATAGTGACGAAGCTCGCAGAATGCATACTCCACGGGCTTGCTACCCGAAAGAACCATTGCGGGCGCGTAGCTTGCGGAGCGAATCATTCCAATGATATTGGAGAAATTCTCCCAAAGCTTATCTACGCGACAGAATGTGAGGGGCGTATCGGTCTCGCCCGAGGTGCGCCAAACGATCTCACGTGCCACCGCGGTGGAAATACCGAGAAAGGTGGTGCTGATCCACTTATCGGCAGGGCGTTCGGGTGCGGCTTGCTTCCACGCTTCCCAAAATTCCTCTTGCGTAATGTCAAGAGGATTGATTTTTTCTTGCGGTGGTGGGAGTTCGTATGCCATGCCAGGCAGAACCTGACGGAGCGCCGAGGTGGAAAAATCGACGGGGTGCAACACAGCCATGATGCGTTTTTCGTCGTTGAGGAGCATCAAATTGCTGTGCTTGCCCATAATCTCGCAAACGAGATAGCGGTGGCAATCAAAGCCCATTTCGTCGCGTGTTTCAAATTCGAGCGTCACTACACGCTCAAAGCCCTCTTGGCGAACGTCGGAGAGCTTTGCTCCCTGCAAATGCTTGCGCAAAAGCATGCAAAGCATAGGAGGAGATTGGGGATTTTCTTTTTGCTCGTTTGTAAAGCCGAAGCGAGGGTTGGATGAGCCTGCATTGATGAGCAATCTCTTGCCGCCCTCAAGGCTACGCATCTGCAAAACAATTTCGTCGCGTTCCGGTTGAAATACACGCTCAATGCGTGCACCAAGCGCTACCGCCTTAACCTCGGCAATCATACAAGCAAGCATTCCTGCATCAAAAGCCATATCCGTTCCTCCCTTCTAAAAAATCTTTATAAAATATTATAACATACTATTGCAATTTTTACAAGTAGATGTTATAATAAATCTAGAAAAGTTTGGAGAGGACGGTTTTTTAAGATGAACAGAACCGTAATTGGCATTGACGTTGGCGGAACCACCACCAAAATTGTTGGTTTTCGCCAAAAGGAAAAGGGAGAGCAAGAACTGATTGCTCCCCAATTTGTGCGCGCAACCGATCCTTTGACATCGATTTATGGCGCATTTGGCAAATTCACAACCGAAAATAATTTGACCCTTGGCGACATCGACCGCATTATGATGACGGGTGCCGGCTCGGTTTATGTAAAGGATGCAATTTACAATTTGCCCTGCACCTCTGTTCCGGAGTTTACCAGCAGCGGCGTTGGCGGCTTGTATCTTTCGGGTCTTGATGAAGCCATTGTTGTAAGCATGGGAACGGGTACCGCCATCAACCACGCAAAACGCGTAGGTGACGGACACGAAATCAAATATCTTGGCGGCACAGGCGTTGGCGGTGGAACACTCACAGGGCTCTCTCGCAAGCTCATTGGTGTTGACACCATCGAGCACATCGAACAGCTTGCCACCGAGGGAAATCTTGATAACATCGATTTGCGCATCAAAGACATCGCGCAAAATCACTCCTACCACGGCATTAACGAAAACCTCACCGCCGCAAACTTTGGTAAGGTTTCGGATATGGCAACAAGTGCCGACCTCGCCCTCGGCATTTCCAATTTGGTTGCCGAAACCATTGCTATGATGGCGATTTTTGCAGCACGTAGTTACAACATCAGCGATATCGTGCTCATTGGCAACCTGACAACCATCGAACCCATTCGCAACGTTTTCGAGTCGCTTGGCGAAAGTTTTAACGTTCGCTTCGTCATTCCCGAAAACGCACAATTTGGCACTGTAATCGGCGCCGCTCTGCATAAAAATTGATTGTTGTGCAGGGGGGACTTCTTAAAGAAGTTCCCCCTGCACCCTATTAAAAACTAAAAAAATTTTTATTTTTTCAAAATTTGTGTGATGTAACCGTTAAATTTTCCGTTTATTACGGTAGAGAGTTCCAAAATGCTCTCGGGAAGGAGTTCTTTATGAAAAACACATTTTTAAGAAATCTTTTGCTCGTTCTCTCGGTTTTGTTGCTGTTTTGTTTGGCATCTTGCAACAATACCACAGAGCCGAAAGAAACACAACCGCAAGAAACGCAACACGTCCACGCGTTTGGCGAATGGCGCACCACCAAGGAAGCCACACTCAACGAAAGCGGAATGCAAGAGCGCACCTGCTCCTGCGGTGAAAAAGAAACACAAAGCATTGGTACCATCCCCTCCTCTGCCGGCTTGAAATACAGCGTCAATGAGGACGGCACAACCTGTACCGTAACCGGAATTGGCACCTGCAAGGATGAAAAAATCGTGATTGGTCAAACCATTGACGGCTACACCGTAACCGCCATTGGCTTGGATGCTTTCTTTAACAACCAAACCATTACCGAGGCGACGATTGCCGACAATGTAACAAGCATTGGAAATTCTGCCTTTTTTGGTTGCTCGAAGCTTGAAAGCGTTACACTCCCCTCGGGACTTACTTCTATCGGAAACTCCGCTTTTAGCGATTGTTCGGCACTAAAAAGTATTTCCATCCCTGCAGGTGTTACCACAATTCCCAATCGTGCCTTTTGTAATTGTTCTTCTTTGGAAAGTATTACCTTTACCGAGGGCTTGACCACCATCGAAAATTTGGCATTCCGCAACTGTGCAACACTTGAAAACATCAAGCTGCCGAGCACGCTTACAAGCTTGGCATCCGCCGCGTTTTCGGGATGCAAAAAGGCGTTTGAAGTGAAGGACGGTGTTACTTACGTTGATACGTGGGCAGTTGATTATGACAAAAAGACATCTCATATCACTCTGCGCGACGGCACGGTTGGCATTGTGGATGCTCTGTTCCAAGGTTCTACAACGCTCTCCTCTATCAGTCTTCCCGATTCGCTGACCACCATCGGTGAGAATGCATTTAGCGGCTGTAAAGGACTCACGTCCTTGATGATCCCCAATAGTGTTACCTATATGGGAAGTATGTCCTTTAAGGAGTGCGACAAATTGCAAAGCATTACCCTGCCCGATTGCATGACCGCTATCGGTGACGAAATGTTTGCTTATTGCGAGTCCCTCAAGAACGTGAACATTCCCAAAAATGTGGAAACCATTGGCGAATCCGCCTTTTTGGCTTGCAATTCGCTGACAAAGGTCGTCATTCCTGACAATGTAAAGAGCATTGGCGTATGCGCATATTTCAACTGCCTCTCGCTTAGAGAAATTGAGCTTGGAAAAGGCCTTGTGGAAATGTCGGAAGAAGCATTTATTTCTTGCTATATTTCTCGTATTTCTATTCATCCCGAAAATCCCGTCTACCACGTGCAAAACAACTGCCTGATTGAAACACAATTCAAAAAATTGGTGATGGCTTGCAGTAGCAGTATAATTCCCGATGACGGCAGCGTAACAACCATTGGCACCCGCGCGTTCAATTGCTATGGTATCACCACAATCACCATTCCCAACACGATCACCACCCTTGAAGACTGTGCCTTTATTGGTTGCAGAGATTTGGAGCACATCACCATTCCCGAAAGCATAACAACCTTTGGAATAGGTGTATTTAGCTTTTGTACCGGCTTAACAAGCGTTCAATTCCCCAAAAATCTCACCGTCATTCCCGATACAATGTTTTCCAATTGCGATGCGCTCGTACGCATTGAAATCCCCGAGGGCATCACGCACATCGGTGTTGGCGCATTCAGCGGCTGCTACAATTTGGAGGAAGTCATCCTCCCCTCAACTCTGCAAGAAATCGGACGAAGTGCATTCTTTTATTGTGCGTACCTCAAAAACATTGAAATTCCCGAGGGAGTGACCTATATCGGTGATCACGCATTTGACACTTGTGCCTCTATTGAAAGTATAATTCTGCCGAGCGGGCTGACCTATTTGGGTGCCAGTGCTTTTGAGAGCTGCGCATCCCTGCTCAAAATCACTCTGCCGGGTTCTATTGAAACCATTGGAGATTACACATTTGCAAACAATGTCTCTCTTGAAAAGGTGGTTATCGAGGACGGTATTACCGGCATTGGCGCATATGTATTTTTGAATTGCTCTTGTATTGAGGAAATCTATATTCCCGCGAGCGTTACAAGCATTGGCGAGCAGGCGTTTTATAATTGTTTTGACGTTTCCTATATTTACTTTGACGGAAAAATGAAACAATGGGATGCCATTGAAAAAGGAACTCTTTGGAACGGCAATCTGGGATGGAACGATTATAATGTCTTTAATTTGGGCGTGTTCCTCATTTGTCAGGATCAAGGAGCCGAAATATGGGGAGATATGCAGGAGCACGTTTTTTCCTGATTTTCAATACATTTAAAACACAAAAAGGGTAGCATTCGTGCTATCAACTCTATTTTAGTACATATCCTGAAGAGTTTTAGAAGGGGCGCGGGGGAACAAATTCCCTTTGGAGATGGTTTCCTCACGCCTCTTCTAAAAAGCACTCTCACATTTTTTATTTTTGTGTGATATCCGCATCACCTTTTCCGTTTATTACGGTAGAGAGTTCCAAAATGCTCTCGGGAAGGAGTTCTTTATGAAAAACACATTTTTAAGAAATCTTTTGCTCGTTCTCTCGGTTTTGTTGCTGTTTTGTTTGGC
>JAZOMJ010000100.1:0-1789 GCA_045653865.1 Eubacteriales bacterium | reverse complement strand
CTCCTGCGCCATCATTTGTTGAGGTTGCGAGAGACGAAGCGTCTTGCCGCCTTGCACGTGGAAATACTCGGTTTCGGATTCGAATTTACCCGATACAATACGCATAAATGCAATGCGGTCGCGGTGCGCCTTGTTCATATTTGCTTGAATTTTGAAAACGAAAGCCGAAAAAGTCTCCTCAAAGGGTTGCACCATCGTCTCCCCTGCCTTGCGTGCAAGGGGTGCGGTGGTCATTTTGAGGAAGTGCTCGAGGAAGAACTCAACGCCGAAGTTGTTGAGCGCGGAGCCGAAGAACACAGGGCTGAGCTTGCCGCATTGAACAGCCTCGATATCAAAATCAAAGCAGGCACCGTCAAGAAGTTCCACTTGCTCAACGAGTTCTTCGCGAGCATAAGAACCAATCAACTCATCCAAACGAGCCGTATCGGTGATGTCGCAAGGAATGGATGCGAGGCGGTCACGTCCACGGTGAGAATCGCCAAAGGCGAGAATTCTGCGGCCGTCACGGTCATAAACCCCCTTAAATCCTACACCGCAACCAATGGGCCAGTTCATGGGATAAGTGCCAATGCCAAATTCCTTTTCGAGCTCGTCGATGAGGTCAAAAGGATCGCGCGCCTCGTGGTCAAGCTTGTTGATGAATGTGAAAATCGGGATGTGGCGCATCGCGCAAACCTTAAAGAGCTTGCGTGTTTGGGGCTCGATACCCTTTGCGGCATCGATTACCATAACGGCACTGTCCGCCGCCATCAGTGTGCGGTAGGTATCCTCGGAGAAGTCTTGGTGTCCGGGGGTATCCAAAATATTGATGCAATAGCCATCGTATTCGAATTGCATAACCGACGAGGAGAAAGAAATACCTCTTTTCTTTACCATTTCCACCCAGGCGGAAACGGCATGGCGGTCGGATGCCCTGCCCTTAACCGAGCCCGCGGTTTGAATAGCGCCACCGTAAAGCAAAAACTTTTCGGTGAGCGTAGTCTTACCCGCGTCAGGGTGAGAAATGATAGCAAACGTGCGTCGACGGTTGATTTCTTGTTGCAACTTGCTCATTGTTTTGTGTAACCTCTTTGTCCTAAATCATTTTAACTTTATTATTATAACACAAGAGGAAGAAAATTACAAGAGATTTTTTCAACTCGTCATAAAAAAGTTAGGCGGCAGAAATCTGCCGCCCAAATTTGTATATTACATTTTATAAATTCGTTCCGCGTTCTTTGAAAGGATCTTTGTGTGTTCCTCGTCGGTGAGGTTTAGTTTGAAGAAGGTTTTGAGCTCTTCCTCGGGAGACCACATTGGGAAATCGCTTGCGAACATGACGCGGTCTACACCGTATCGACGGATAAGACGCTCGCCCAAGGCGAGGTCATTCCCTGCAAACGGGAAGGTTGACGAGCAATCTACATAGAGGTTTTGATACTCGCAAAGCACGCGAGAGGCATCTTCCCAAATAGACCAGCCGCCAAAGTGTGCGCCAATCACCGTGAGCTTTGGAAATGCCTTGAGCACCGGCAAAAGGCGATTCGGGTTAGAAAAATCATAGCGATAATCGCCCGTGTGCATCAGCACTGCTAAGCCCTCTGCTTCGCACAATTCATATACGCGCATCATACGCGGATCGTCAATGGCAAAGCCCTGAATATCGGGGTGAATTTTGATACCGTGAAGCCCCAATGCCTTGATCTGCTCTATAACGGCATCCTGATCCTCACAATCGGGGTGTGCCGCGTCAAGACCCGTCAATCTATCGGGAGCTTTTGCCTTTTCGGTGGCAATAAAGGTGTTGATG
>JAZOMJ010000099.1:0-1722 GCA_045653865.1 Eubacteriales bacterium | reverse complement strand
GTGACGAGGAGATATGCCGGAGTGGCGGAATAGGCAGACGCAAGGGACTTAAAATCCCTCGAGCTAATCCCTCGTGCCGGTTCGACCCCGGTCTCCGGCACCACATCACAAATTATATATCGCGGGGTAGAGCAGCTTGGTTAGCTCGTCGGGCTCATAACCCGGAGGTCAGGAGGTTCAAATCCCCTCCCCGCAACCAAAAAAATTCCTCGGACTTGTTCCGAGGATATTTTTTTACCTCTTCACTTTTCACTTTTCACTCTTCACTTTTTCTCCCTCCGACGAGGAATTTTTTTGGAGGTAATAAGTAATAGTGAATAGTGAAAAGGTGAAAGTTGTATAATAAAAATGGACAAACAGAAGAGTTAATGATATAATTAACTTGAAAGAGGTGAGTCCGTGAAAAGAACGTACAGCAAAGAATTCAAGATCAAGGCATGTGAGCTTGTAACCAAGGACAATATCGCTGTGGCGGTGGTGGCAGAAAAATTCGGTATACACCACGTAATGCTCCATCGATGGGTGAGCGAATACCGAGAGCTTGGAGAAGAAGCGTTTGTGGGCAAGGGGCATCAAAATCCGGCAGATGCGGAGCTTCGCAAATTGCGAAAAGAAAATGAACGTCTCAAGATGGAGAACGAAATTTTAAAAAAAGCAGCGGCATACTTTGCAAAAGACCCGGAGAACGGATAAGGTTTGCCAAGAAAGAGCTGACCGAATGTGACACCGGCATAGTATGCGAGGTTTTAAGGGTGTCACGAAGCACGTTTTACCGTGTTTCAAAAACAAAGGAAAGTGAAGAAATCGAGCTTGAAAAAGCGGTGATTAACTGTTTTGAAAAACACAAAGGAAATTACGGAAGGATCCGCATCAAAAAAGATTTATTGAGAGACGGTATCATTGTAAGCGAAAATAAGATTTCTCGCATTTTAAAGGAACACGGATTGGCAGCAAAGAGCGGCAGAACAGGTCACAGAAAGCCCCCCAAGCCGACAGAAGAACAGTATATCGAAGAAAATTTGATCAAAGACAAGTTTGGGATTACAGTTCCAAACTACCTTTGGTGTTCGGATATAACTGAACTTATCTGCAAGGGCAATAAGGTCTATGCTTGCGGTGTCATTGATGTTGCAACAAGACGGCTGGTTGGCTGGTCGATCAAGCGGCATCAGCGTCAAGATATTGTTCAAGAGGCATTTGAAATGGCAGTGGGGAGAAACCCCGAGCGACCTGCGGACGCTGTGTACCATAGCGATAGGGGATGTCAATATACCGCCAAGAAAACCAAAGAATTGGTTGAAAAATACGGTTTTAGAAAAAGTATGTCTCGTCCCGGCACGCCGAGCGATAACCAACCCATTGAGAGCTTTTGGCACACCCTCGAATGTGAGATGCCTGATATCAGGCATCTCACATTCGAGGATGCAAGTAGAGTTTTAGTTAAATACTTTGAGCTTTACTATAACTCTGATCGACTTCATTCGGGAATTGGATATCTTACACCGAATGAATATTTTGAAAAATTAACTCTTTAATTTGTCTACAAATCTTGACAAGTTTCGTGAAGGTAGAAATTACTGACGTAATTTCAAATTATTGAAAACTGAAAAGGAGATATATAAAATGGCTAATTACGAAAATGAAATTAATGCGGCTGCCGAAAAATTCAAGGCGGTTTTAAAGTCTCAGCTGGAGAGAGTTGAAAGAATTAACGCGGAGAGA
>JAZOMJ010000098.1:0-10550 GCA_045653865.1 Eubacteriales bacterium | reverse complement strand
CCTTTGTAAAAACCGATAAAGCAACCAAGTATTTTTGGAAAGACGGTGCTTTGGTTCCCGATATGTATGTCGCACTGCATTACTATTCGGCTAGTACCTATAAGCCCTATTTCTACTCGGTTGCATATTACGACGAAGAATTGAAAGATTTTGGAGATTCTTCTGACAAATGGATGACTGTCGAAGAGTACAAAGCCGCCGATTTAAGCAATGTATATTATTTTAAATAAGTGGAAAAACCGCGTGTCGATACCATCGATACGCGGTTTTTTTATATGACGTATAGCAAAATGCAAAGAAATTGCAAAAGACTTCCAATAACTACAAACAGATGAAAGACGGAGTGCATATAGCGGTGTTTTTTGCCAAATCCATAGAGAATGGCACCAATGGTGTAAGCGATTCCGCCGCTAAGAAGAAGCCACACACCGGGAGCCGCGATGGCACGCGTGGTAACATCCCATGCCAACACAATGCACCATCCCATGCCAATGTAGCAAGCCATTGATAACTTGGAATATTTTTTGAGGTCGATTGCCGTAAGTGTGATCGCCATTGCGGCAAGTCCCCAAACAAGTGCGAAGATTCCCCATGCCCAAGTGGGGGAAACCGGACGAATGGCAGAAAGGAGAATGGGGGTATAGGTTCCTGCAATCAAAAAATAAATGGTGCAATGGTCAAGCACCTGCATTACTTTTTTTGCCATAGGCGGTTTGAGTCCGTGATAGACGCTGGAGCAGGTGTAAAGCACAATCATCGAAGTGCCGTAAATGGCGCATCCAACAACGCCCCAAATGTTTTGGTGCAATGCGGCAAACACAACGCAAAGCACGGTGGCAATTACGCCAAGCCCGCCGCCCACAATATGGGAGACCATATTGAAAATTTCTTCACCTCTTGTGTAGTCGGGCAGTGTGCGGTCGGCAAGTTTTGTTCGTGTCATAAAGTGATAGTCTCCTTTCGTTTTGTATCAATAGTATAGCACGCAAAACCACGAAAATCAATTACAATTCTGTGAATAATAGTAAAACATTCTATGATTTGTGGTTTTCAAAACCACATTCAAGAGTGAAAATAGGCATAACGCATAAAAACAATCCGGTTTTATGATGATTTGGTGAAAAAATGGTAAAAAATAGAGTAAAAAATACGCAAAATTGCTCGGGAGTATTTACAAATGATAAAAAGTATGATATAATACTATAATAATATAAACACAATCCGCGTGCTTGCGCGCGTGAGATAAAATAAAGGGAGGAGGAAATCCTGATGAATGAAGAAAAACGCGAGGAAAACATTGCTTCCGAGACCAACGAAAATGTTCGCCCGAGTTTGGATAAAAAAGATTTGATTTTATCGCTTGCCGCTATTCTGCTTTGCGGTTGTGTTCTTTCGGGAGCGATTCCAACCGTCGGTATCACATTGGCAACAGCGGCACTCTTTGCTTACACGGTGATTGCTATTCGCAACAGAGGTGCGGTTGTTCAAATTTTGTTGGCATCCGTCGTTGCCACTGTTCTGACATTTTTACCCATCGTAGGTTCCGCTGTTCTTGCCCTTATTTTGGGCACGGGAACTCTTGCGTGGTTGTTTATGGTGTTGCCCAAATACAAGTGGGCACCCGCAGGCCTTTTGGCTGTGGCTTATGCAATTGGGTGCTTGGTAACTTCCACCCTTGTCACACCTTTGTTGGCGTTTGCATTTCTCCCTGCTGCCGCCATGATGGCTTGGGCGCATGCGCGCGACGTTGGCAGAACCGGCACAGTGTTGCATGCATTCCTTGGCTTTATTATTGTAGCATTGGCAACTTTGTGCGTCGTTCTTTGGCGTGCTTACGGAAGTATCAATTATAACGTTTTGATGACCTTTGTCAACGAACTCAAGCAGCTCTTTGTTACTATCGGAACCGAAGCCGGAAAGATGCTTTGGGAATCGATTGAAGCCTCCTCAACGCAATCTGCAATGCAATCCGAGGCAGGGGAGCAGCTTCGCCAAATGTATGCCGAAATTTTCAGCGAGAGCAGTTTAAAAACGCTTGCCGATTCTTTAATGGGTCTGGCACCTGCAATTGTTGGTGTTCCAACAATGATTATTGCCTATCTTGCCGATGTGGTGCTTTTGCGTAAGTATTACAACACCGAATGGCGTTCCCTTATGACGCCTACCGCTTGCACACTTTCCATCAGCCCCGCCGCCGGAGTCATCTATTTTGTTTGCTTTTTGATTGCAATGTTTGCCAGCAACCAATCGGTGTTCCTTATGGCGGTGAACAATATGTATCTGCTTTTGCTCCCAGGTCTTTGTTTAACGGGTGTAAATGCTATTTTGCAAAATGCAAAGCGCGCCAAAGGTTGGATTGGGGTAGTCTACATTTTGTTCTTAGTATTTACGATATGCTGCATGGGTTTCAGCAGTTTTTACTTTGTGGCACTATGGGGCGCATATGTTACGATTTCCGGCGCCTTGCATCAAAAAATTATGGAAAAAATGAAAGGAACAGACAACGAATAATTTATTTTAGTCTGTATCGATCAATATCCCCTTACTCAAAAAGGAGAGTGACAACATGGCAAAAAAGAAAAGTTATGCAATCAAAACCGATTTGCGAGCACCGCTGATTATTTGTGCAATTATTGGTGCGCTTCTTTTAACAATGTTTCTTATTGTGGTATTCGTTGAGGAAGCGTTGAGTGATATTCGCAATTTGGGGCTTATCTTATTTAGCTCCTATGTAGTGTCTGTGAGCATTTTGCTCTCGGCATATCTCGTGCGTTACCACCGCGTGCGCACTGCCGATGATACTGCAGAATTGCTGAATACAGAACTGAGTGATATGTTCCGCTACGTAGTGGATATTCCTTACGCAGTAGTGAATGAAGAAGGAACTGTGAAAATCGTGAGCGGTGCTTTGCAGGAAATGTTGCAATATCGTTCTCCGGTTTGTAATGTACCCCTAACTACATTTTGCGCGGTTCCAATAGCCGATATCATTGCCTATGCACAAAACGGCGGACAAGTAAAGGATATCGTATTTAGCGAAGACGGTGTTCCGATTGACCGCACAAAGCCAATGATTACCGAAATCGATGGCAAAAAATTTGGATTGAATTGTTATATTCTGCGTTCTCGCGGCAAAGATTACTACTTTGTAGTATTCCGTGATATCACCGAACTTGAGGCGATGCGTCGCACAATGCAGGAAAATGAACCGATTGTGGCATATATCGTAATTGACAGTTTGCAAGAGTTAGCACAGTACATCCGCGTTAGTTACCGTACTGCTGTCAACGAAATTGAAGCAAAACTCAAAGAGTGGGCGGCAAGCTTTGGCGGAATGTTGCGTGAATATGAGCGCGAAAAATACTTGCTTGTATTCACACGCAAAGCACTTGACCGTTGCGTTCGCAACAAGTTCCAAATTTTGGATACCATCCGTAGTATTCGTTTGGGCGATAACAGTTTTCCCGTGACCATATCTATCGGTGTTGGTGCTATTGAAGGAAGTTTTGAAGATAAAGAAAGAGCCGCGGGCGATGCATTGGATATTGCATTGCAAAAGGGCGGTGACCAGGTTGCCGTTAACGACGGCAAATCGATAACCCCCTATGGCGGACGTGTCAACACTATGGCAGGCTCCACCACCATTACTTCTCGTGTCAACTCTCAGCACTTGTGCCGCTTGATGAAAGATGCAGAAAACGTGCTGATTATGGGACACCGTGCTCCCGACTATGACTCCATCGGTTCTTGTGTAGGTCTTGCGCGTCTTGCCATTTGCGCACGCGGCGGCGACACCTCCAAGATTCGTATCGTTATCAATCGCGACCACGCGAACTTCCGTATTTGCTACGACTTGCTCGCGGCACTTCCTGAATACCGTTCGATGTTCATCAACGGAGATACGGCGCTCGATGCGGTTCGCAACAACACGCTTCTCATTATGAGTGACGTGAACAACGTTAACAACACCGAGTGTCCCAAATTGCTCAAATGCGTTAATAATGTAGTTATTATCGACCACCATCGCCGTCAAGACCAACTCTATGAATTCAAGCCCTTGATGACTTATATCCGTCCCGGTGTTTCGGCGGCAAGCGAGCTTGTCAGCGAAATGCTGGAGTTCAGCCCTCACCGCGATGCGCTCCTCAAGGAGGAAGCAAATCTGATGTTGGCGGGCTTGATGTTGGATACCAAAAACTTTACCACATCCGTGGGTATGCAAACCTTCTCTGCGGTACACTATCTCTACGAGCGAGGCGCACACGCAAGCGTGGTTCGCAAATTCTTCACCGAAACTATGTCCGACCTCTTTACGGCATCCGATATTGACAGCCGTACGCGTACTTATCGCGAAAAGGTTGCCCTCACATGGCTCAGTGTTGACCGCGTAGCCACCGAGGATGATAACATTGCCGTTGCAAAAGCGGCAGACAAGCTGATGAACATTGATGGCATCGAGGCATCCTTTGCATTGCTTCGTGCCGACAATACCGTTACCATTTCCGCACGTTCGCACGATAAGATCAACGTACAAATCATTATGCAAAAGCTTGGCGGCGGAGGGCACTACGATATGGCAGGTGCAAGACTTACCAACGTAACACTTGATGGCGCATGTCGCAAGCTCAAAGAAGCACTCGACGATTATTTGGATAACGAATATGATGTCGAGAGACGCGCAAGAAAGTAATTTCAAGATTTTATCCCACATAGGAGAGACATAAAATGAAAGTGATTTTTTTAGTTGACGTAAAAGGACAGGGAAAGAAGAATCAGGTTCTCGAAGTATCCGATGGATATGCAAAGAACTTTCTCATCCCTCGCAAATTGGCAAAGCCTGCCGATGCGCAATCCCTCAATGACGTAAAAGTAAAGGCAGAGGCTTTGGAATACCGCATTGCTACCGAAAGAAAGGAAGCACAAGCCCTTGCTGCAAAGCTCAAAGAGATTGTTGTTGTTATCAAAGCCCCGGGTGGCACCGATAACCGTTTGTATGGTTCTGTTACCGCAAAGGATATTGCCGATGCGCTCAAGGCGGCAAACGGCATTGATATCGATAAGCGCAAGATTTCTCTTGCAGACCCCATCAAAGCATATGGCACTTACCAAGCAGACGTAAAGCTTTACACCGAAGTCAGCGGCAAAATTACCGTTCGCGTTGAAAAGTAAGAGATATGCAACATGAATTGATGAAACGCCTGCCGTTCTCTATGCCGGCAGAGCAATCGCTCTTGGGAGCGATTTTGATTGATCCGGTCTCCATCACACAGGTGGCGGACCTCTTAAACTCCGAGGATTTTTATCTTGAGGAGCACAAGCAAATTTATCTTGCAATGCAGGAGCTCTTTATGGCAAACAGCGAAATCGATGTGGTAACACTCATCGATATGCTGGTTACCAAGGGCATTTACAATAAGTCGGGTGGCGAGGATTATATTCGTACGCTCACCGATGCCGTTCCCGATGCGCTCAACATCAAGGACTACGCGCGCATTGTTAAGGAAAAGAGCGTTCTTCGCCAACTGATTGGTGCGTGCTCGGAAATTTCCGAGGCGGCTTACTCCGAGCAGGAGTCGGTTATTGACATCATCGACCACGCAGAGAATCTTATTTTCAACATTGCACAGGGCAGAGACACCAAGGGCTTCCGTCACATCAAAGATGTTCTTGGCGACGTTTACGCGCATCTGCACGACCTCAACACCAATAAAGAGGCGACTCAAGGTACGCAAACGGGCTTTTCGGCTCTCGACCGTGTTCTTGCAGGTCTTGGCAAGAGCGACCTTGTTTTGGTTGGTGCACGTCCCGGTATGGGTAAAACCTCTTTTGCCCTCAATATTGCCACAAACGTAGCAAAGCAAACCAAAAAGACGGTTTGCATCTTCTCGTTGGAAATGTCTGCCGACCAGCTTGTTAACCGTGTGCTGTCAAGCGAAGCGCTTGTTAATAGCTATAGCTTGCGTACGGGTGAGCTTGCCCCCAACGATTGGGAGAACCTTGCAAGAGCCGCAGGCGAGCTTGCAGGCTGTGATATTCTCATCGATGATACATCGGGTATGACAGTTACCGCAATGAAGGCAAAACTGCGCCGCGTCAAGAACCTCGGTATGGTTATTATCGACTACCTCGGCTTGATGTCGGGTGACAAACATACTGACAACCGCGTGCAAGAGGTTTCCGAAATCTCCCGTTCGCTCAAGATTATGGCAAAGGAGCTTATGGTTCCCGTTATTTGCTGTGCACAGCTCTCCCGTGGACCGGAATCGCGTACCGACAAAAAGCCGATGCTTTCCGACCTGCGTGACTCGGGTGCAATCGAGCAGGATGCCGACACCGTTATTTTCCTTTACAGAAGTGAATACTATAAAACAGATGATGCGGCAGGGCAGGATACCAGCATTGCTGAGGTCATCATTGCAAAGAACCGTCACGGCTCTACGGGCACCGTCAATATGGGCTGGAACGGTCAGTTTACCAAGTTCGTGACCATTGCCGATGATCGCGACGTAGGCGTATGACAGAACAACTTGTAAAAAAGGGAAGATTGATATCTCCCCACAAATTGGCAGGGCTTGCACCCAATTCCCCCATGCTTTTGGCTTTTTCGGGCGGTGCCGATTCAGTGGCACTTTTGGATATGATGCAAAAGGAATACCCAAGTGCTCCCATTCTTTTGGCACACGTCAACCACGGTATTCGCGGGGAAGAAGCTATCCGTGACCGCACCTTTTGCCAGAAGGTAGCAAAAGAACGCGGACTTGAAATTGCTATTCTCGATGCCGATATTCCCGCCATCGCCAAAGAAAAAGGGCAGGGTTTGGAAGAAGCCGCACGCGAGGTGCGCTATGCATTCTTTGCTGATTTGATGAGAGAGCGGAACATTCCTATTCTGCTTACGGCACACCACGCCGACGACCATCTCGAAACTATTCTTTTCCGCATCGCACGAGGAACAGGACTTGCAGGGCTTTGCGGCATTGCGCCTATGCGTCCCTTTTATGAGGGGTATCTTGTTCGCCCCTTGCTTGGTTTTACCAAACAAAAAATTTTGTGGTATTGTAAGGAAAACGATCTTTCATTCGTTACCGACAGTACAAATACCGATACCGCTTACGCGCGCAACCTTATTCGAGCCAAGGTCATTCCCGTGCTGGAAAGTCTCTATGCCGATGCCACGCACCGAGCCGTGCGTATGGGCGTTGAGCTCTCGGAGGATGATGACTACCTAAAAGAGGTTGCGGGGCAGTTGCTTGTCAAAAACACGACCTGTGAGGGTGTCGGTATTAGGGCGTTGCGTGATGCACATCCTGCCATTCGCCGTCGTGTATTGCAGATGTGGTTTGAAGAGGCAAGAGGGGCTTCTCTTGAGTCTGTTCATCTCCAAGCGCTCTTCAATTTGGCGGAGAGTGGCGATACGACTGCGCGTGTGGCATTGCCGACAGGCGTTTCGGCATATTGTACGGCACGCGGTCGACTCACGCTTACAAAAACCAAACCGCAACCAATTGGCGAGTATACTCTGCCACTGATGCTTGGTGAGCAGAAAATAAACAATACCGACATTTCCATTTCCGTAACTCCCGTCGAGCTTTCTAATCTGTCGAACAAAGAGGATAGGAATACGCTTATTTTAGTGGGGGAATGGGAAGACTTAAACAAAACCCTTACATGGCGCAATCGCCGCGAGGGGGACGTTATTTTGCGTGGCAAAATGCACCGCCAAGTGCGTCGCCTTTGGGCAGGGCGGGGCATTTCCACCGAATTGCGTCAAGCACTCCCAATGCTTGTGAGTGACAAAGAAATCCTCTGGGTTCCCTTTGTGGGAAGCGCAGATGAACTTGAGAAAAAAATAGCAAAGGATGGCACATCCTCTGCTTTCAAAATTGAAATCAACGTACCCGACCACGCGTTTTGAGAACGCAAAAAAAGAAAGGAAGATTGCTATGCACCAAATGAGAGATGACATTAAGTATGTTTTGGCAGATGAAAAAAAGATTCAAGAGACCTGCGACAAACTTGCGGCACAAATCAATGCCGATTATCCCGACCACAATCGTGAACTCGTTTTCGTAATTGTACTCAAGGGCTCTGTTTTGTTCGCAACAGACCTTATTCGTCGCATTGACCGCCCCTGCACCATGGAGTTTATGAAGGTATCCTCCTACGGTAGCGGTGTCGAAACATCCGGCTTTATTCAAGTTAGCCTTGATCTTAAGCGTGACATCAAGGATGTTGACGTTATCATCGTTGAGGATATTGTTGATAGCGGTCGCACCCTGCAAAAGCTTTGCTCGCTGCTGGCAACGCGCGGTGCGCATAGCGTAAAGTGCTGCACACTGTTGGATAAACCTTCTCGCCGCCAAGTTGAAATGACGGCAGATTACACAGGCATTGTTATTCCCGATGAATTTGTAGTAGGCTACGGTCTCGACTTTGCAGAATACTATCGCAATCTTCCGTACATCGGCGTTCTCGACCCGTCGGTTTACAGCGAGTAAATAAAAAGAAGATCCCCGAGGGGGAAGGAGTTACAGATTTATGAAAAAGAAAAACAGTTTTGGCCGTCAGTTGCTTTTGTATGCGGTGCTGTTTGGCGTTATCATCCTTATGCTTTCGTCTTTGTTTTACAAAGATACGCAAAGCGCAGCGATTGAAACCTACAGCGATCTTGCAAAGTATGTTGTCGGTGCCAATGAAGATGGGTTGGTGTTGAAATCAGTATATGTACACAACACAAACGATGTTACACTAACCTTTGAGGACGGAACGCAAAAGAGCTATAAGCTTGCGTACGTAGATATGTTCTATGGAGATTTCCAAGATATTCTCCTTGCAAGAGGTGTTGTTGTAGAGTATCAACCTCAGGCAACTATGCCTTGGTGGGTTAGCCTTTTGCCCACGCTCTTTATCATCATTTTGTTTGTTGTCATCTATTTCATTTCAGTCAAAAGAATGGGTGGCGCAGGTGGCGGCAAGTTCAATTCTTTTGGCAAGGCACGTGTAAAGACCCCTGCTATGGATGATAGCAAAAAGGTACTGTTCCGCGATGTGGCAGGTGCCGATGAAGAAAAAGAAGAGCTCGTTGAAATTGTCGAGTTCCTCAAGGATCCTGCAAAGTTCACCAAGCTGGGTGCAAAAATTCCGCACGGTGTGCTTTTGGAGGGCCCTCCCGGCACAGGTAAAACACTTTTGGCAAAAGCAGTTGCAGGCGAGGCAGGCGTTCCTTTCTACTCCATTTCGGGTTCCGATTTTGTAGAAATGTACGTTGGTGTTGGTGCATCCCGTGTGCGTGATTTGTTTGAGACCGCACGCAAGTCTCCTGCGGCTATTATCTTTATCGACGAAATCGATGCCGTTGGTCGTCACCGTGGCGCAGGTCTTGGTGGCGGACACGACGAAAGAGAACAAACACTCAACCAATTGCTCGTTGAAATGGACGGCTTTGGCTCGCACGACGGTATCATTGTTATGGCGGCAACCAACCGCCCCGACATCCTTGACCCCGCACTTCTCCGTCCCGGCCGTTTCGACCGTCAAATCACCGTAAACTACCCCGATATGAAGGGCAGAGAAGAGATTCTTAAGGTTCACGCACGCAACAAGCCCCTGGAGTCGGGCGTTGACTTCCACAAGATTGCACAGTCCACCGTTGGCTTTACGGGTGCCGATCTTGCAAATCTCTTAAACGAAGCCGCACTTCTTGCCGCTAAAAAGGGCAAGTCCCTCATTGGTATGGAGGATATCGAAGCCGCCTTTATGAAGGAGCTTCTCGGTCCCCAAAAGAAATCCAAGATCCGTACTGCAAAAGAAAACAAGCTCACCGCTTATCACGAGGCTGGTCACGCAGTTGTTTCGCATTACTGCAAGAACACCGATCCCGTTAAGTTTATCACCATTATCCCTGCAGGCAGAGCAGGCGGCGTAACTGTCAGCGTTCCCGAGGAGGATACCTCCTACAACACGCGTGGCGATATGCTCGACCGCATCCGCATGAGTCTTGGTGGTCGTATTGCAGAGGAACTCATCATGGAGGATATCTCCACCGGTGCATCGGGTGACATTCAACAAGCCACCCAAATCGCGCGCGGAATGGTTACGCGCTACGGTATGAGCGACCGTCTTGGTACCGTTCTTTATGGCTCCGGTCACTCCGAGGTGTTCCTTGGCAGAGACTATGGAACAGGCAAGGAATACTCCGAGCAAACCGCATCTGTTATCGATGAAGAAATCCAACGCATCGTAAAGGAATGCTATGCCGATGCAAAGCAAATCCTCTCCGAGCACATCGACAAGCTCCACTTTGTGGCAGAGTACTTGCTCTCTCACGAGACTATGGATGGCGATCAATTCGCTGCCGCTATGCAAGACGGTGCAACCGTTGAGCAGCTCGAAGCGATTGCCGCAGAAAAGGCAGAGAAGAGCCGCCGCGACAACGAAGAGCGCGCAAAGGCTCAAGCCGAAGAGGAGGCAAAAAAAGCCGCTGAGGAGGCAAAGGAAGCCCCCGAAAGCGATTCTGACGAATCCAACGGTGAAGAAGATGCCAAAAACGA
>JAZOMJ010000097.1:0-9582 GCA_045653865.1 Eubacteriales bacterium | reverse complement strand
CTCCGACGTATTCTCAATTTCGGTCACACGCTCGGTCACGGCATCGAGGGGGATAGCTTTGGGACGCTTTACCACGGAGAGTGCGTGGCACTTGGAATGATTCCTATGTGCGCATCTGATGTGCGAGAAAGACTTATTTCTGTTCTTCAAAAGCTCGGACTTCCCACCAAAATCGAGGGGGATCTCGAAGCTATTTTGAACCTTACGTCTCACGATAAAAAATGCGAGGGAGAAGCAGTCAACGTAGTATTTGTTGATGCCGTCGGCTCTTTCCGCATCGAAAAAATGCCGCTTGCGAATTGGCAACAGTATATTCGCGAGCAGATAGGAGGATAAAGTTATGAAAAATACGTTTGGACAAAGCGTAGCCGTCACGCTTTTTGGCGAGAGCCACGGTGAGATGATTGGCGCGATTATCGATGGTTTGGCACCCGGTATTGCCGTTGACGAGGACTTTATCCGCCATCAACTCTCCCTGCGCCGTCCGCAAGGAAAAATCTCCACCGCACGTGTCGAAGCCGATGAGTTTAGCATCGTCAGTGGTGTGTTTGAGGGCAAAACAACGGGTACACCGCTTTGCATTCTCATTCCCAACACCAATACACGCTCGGGGGATTACACACCCAATATACCGCGTCCCGGACATGCCGATTTTGCGGCAGAATGCAAATACAACGGCAACCAAGATCCCCGCGGTGGCGGTCATTTTTCGGGTCGCATAACTGCCGCTTTGGTAGCGGTGGGCGCCATTGCCATTTCGGCTTTGCGCCAAAAGGGTATTTTGATTGGTACCCACATCAGTCGACTTTCCAATATTGTCGACCGTTCCTTTGAAAATTACGAGGCTGACCTCGAAGCCCTTTCCGACCTGACTTTCCCCGTGCTCGATGCGGCATCCGGTGTCGCTATGCGCGAGGAGATTGAGAGTGCGGCAAGCGATGGCGATAGCGTTGGCGGCATTTTGGAAACTGCCGTTATCGGTCTCCCTGCAGGCGTTGGGGAGCCTTGGTTCGATAGCGTTGAGAGCGTGCTCTCTCACGCACTTTTCTCCATTCCCGCCATCAAGGGCGTCGAGTTTGGAGCAGGCTTTGCCTTTGCCAAAATGCGCGGTAGTGAAGCAAACGATGCTTTTCGTATGCAAAACGGTTGCATTGTTACCACCACAAACAACAATGGTGGCATCAATGGTGGCATCACCAACGGTATGCCCATCATTTTCCGTTGTGCAGTTAAGCCCACACCCTCTATCTTCCAAGAACAAGATAGCGTAGATATGAAAACCAAAGAGAACGTCACTCTTACACTTTCGGGCAGACACGACCCCGCAATCATCCACCGCGCACGCGTGGTTGTCGATAGCATCACCGCGCTTGCCCTGTGCGATTTGCTCGCACTCCGTTTCGGAACGGATTTTTTGAAGTAATCAATATAGAAAATAACAGAAAGGAGGTCACGCTATGCAATACGGTTTAATTGGCGAAAAATTGGGTCACAGTTTTTCGGTGGTGATTCACGCAATGCTAAAAAGTAATCCTTATGAGCTTGTGGAATTGCCGAGTGATGAAATCGAAGCTTTCCTTTCCCAAAAAGATTTTTGCGCCATCAACGTGACCATTCCTTACAAAACCACAGTCATTCCGTACTTGTCGCACATCAGCGAGAGGGCAAGAGCCATTGGAGCGGTGAATACCGTTGTCAATCGCGGTGGAGAGCTGTGGGGATATAACACCGATTTTTACGGTCTTTGTGCGGTTGTGGAGCACGCAGGTGTTTCCGTAAACCATAAAAAAGTTGCCATTCTCGGCACGGGCGGCACCTCTAAAACAGTGCGTGCGGTTGCCGAATTTATGGGAGCCGACGAGATTTTGCTTGTCAGCCGCAGATCCGGAGAGGGCGTTGTTACGTATGCGGAATTGTACGAAAACCACACAGATATTGAGGTGATTTTCAACACCACACCTGTGGGAATGTACCCCAATTCAGAGGCTACTCCCATCGATGTTTCCGCTTTTCCAAAATTGGAGGGCGTTATCGATACCATCTATAATCCGTTGCGCACGCAGCTGGTGCTCGATGCCCAAAAGCGCGGCATTCCTGCCGAGGGCGGACTCTATATGCTGGTTGCTCAAGCGGTGCGCGCATCCGAACTCTTCCTCGATTGCACCTATGACAATGGCACAATCGAGCGCATTTATCAAACCCTTTTGGGGCAAATGCAAAATTTGGTTCTTTCGGGCATGCCGGCGTCTGGCAAAAGCACCGTTGGCAAGCTTCTTGCACAAGAGCTCAACCGCCCCTTTTTCGACCTCGACGAAGAAATCGTTCATGTAGCAGGGCGCACCATTCCCGAGATTTTTGCCACCGAGGGCGAGACCGCTTTTCGCGACATCGAAACGCGCGTTTTGCGTGAATTGTTCGCTAACCAAAAAGGCATTGTCCTTGCAACGGGTGGTGGAGCTATTTTGCGTGATGAAAATGTCGATTTTTTACGTCGCAACGGCAAAATTTATTTTATCGACCGTCCACTTGAGGATTTGATTCCCACCTCCAACCGTCCGCTTGCATCCTCACGCGAGGCAATTTGCCGCCGCTATGAGGAACGCTACGAGCGATATTGCCAAACGGCAGATTGCCATATTGATGGCAAGGGAAGTGTAGAAGAGGTTGCCGCACGCATCAGAAAGGACTTTGAAACCTTATGAAACTTTACATAATCAACGGCCCAAACCTCAACTTTTTGGGCATTCGTGAGCCTGCACACTACGGCAACACCACCTATGCGGAGTTGATGGAGATGATTCAAAATTATGCCGCAAAGCTGGGGCTTGTTGCCGAGTGCTATCAATCCAACCACGAGGGCGATCTTGTGGATAAAATTCAAGAAGCGTATCTGCAAAATGTCGATGGCATCGTTATCAATCCGGGTGCCTATACACACACCAGCATCGCCTTGCTCGATGCCCTCAAATCGGTTCAAATTCCCACCGTTGAGGTGCATATCTCCAAGGTGGAAGAAAGAGAAGATTTCCGCCAGGTCAGCTACATTCGTGCCGCTTGTCAAAAGACCATCACAGGTCACGGTGTCAACGGGTATCTTGAGGCGATGGATTTTCTTTGTGATCTTCTTTCCAAAGGAGAGGGCAAATGAACATTCGTATTTTCCCATCCGTTGCCAAGGGAAGCGTAACGGCACCGCCCTCCAAGAGTATGGCGCACCGCGCACTCATCTGTGCCGCCTTGGCAAAAGGGGAGAGCCGCATTGCAGGCATTCCCGATTGCGAGGATGTCAGAGCAACCCTTGATTGCCTTTGCACTCTTGGCGCAGAGTGCCGACTCGATAACGATACCGTTGTCATCCAAGGTATTGACTTTTCCAAATCCGCGGGAACGCTCATCCCTTGCCGCGAGAGTGGCAGCACGATGCGATTTATGCTCCCTTTGTGCTTGCTCTCGGGCAACCAAAACACACTCACGGGTGCACCGTCGCTTTTGCGCCGCCCTATGACACCCTATCAAACCCTTTGCAACGAGCACGGATTGTACTTTTCGCAAGACGAAAACGGAATTGTTGTAAAAGGACCCCTGACTGCAGGGAAGTACACACTCCCCGGTGACGTTAGCAGTCAGTTTATCAGCGGTATGCTGTTTGCACTCACCCAAGTAAAGGGCGAGAGCATTTTGCACATTTTGCCCCCCTTTGAGAGCCGCTCGTACGTGCTTTTAACCTTGCAAACCCTCACACAATTCGGAGCCGACGTTGCTTGGCTCGATGATAACACCCTGCGCATTCGCGCAGATGTGCCCATGACGTCACAAAACACCACGGTTGAGGGGGACTACTCGGGTGCCGCATTCCTATCTGCGTTTAATGTGTTGGGAGGACAGGTGGATGTTTTGGGACTCAATCCTATATCCTTGCAAGGTGACCGCGTTTATTTTGAACATTTTGCAAGCCTTGAGGCAGGCTTTGCCACCATATCGCTTGCCGATTGCCCAGATCTTGCCCCCATTTTGTTCTCTGTTGCGGCGGCAAAATTCGGCGGACATTTTACCGATACGCGTCGCCTCGCCATCAAAGAGAGCAACCGTGCAGAGGCGATGGCACAAGAGTTGCGCAAATTCGGTACAACCGTTGAGGTAGGGGAGAATGAAGTCATCATCACTCCCACCGCATTCCAAACTCCCACCGAACCCTTACAGGGGCACAACGACCACCGCATTGTCATGTCGCTTGCCATTCTTGCAACGGTTGTGGGCGGCATCATTGAGGGTGCCGAAGCCGTAGATAAGAGTTTTCCCAACTTTTTCGAGTGTCTCCATTCACTCGGTATCAAAACACAACAAATTTAACCCAACGAAAGGGAATTTTCCGTTATGAATATGGAATTTTACCGCAAGCTTCCCATTCCAAAAGAAATCAAGGAGCAATATCCCGTCCCGCAAGTCCTTGTGGAAAAGCGAGAGGAGATGCTTGGGGAACTGAAGCGGATTTTTGAAGGAAAAAGTGAAAAGTTCCTTCTTGTCATAGGTCCTTGCTCTGCCGACAACGAAGATTCGGTCATCGATTACTTCTCACGTTTGCGCACTGTGCAGGATAAGGTTGCCGAAAAAATAATAATCGTTCCGCGTCTGTACACGACCAAGCCGCGCACCACGGGAGAGGGGTATAAGGGAATGCTGCATCAACCCGACCCGAATGCCGCCCCCGACTTGCTTCGCGGCATCGTCACCAGCCGTCGATTGCACTTGCGTGCAATGACAGAAACCGGCTTTGGTTGTGCCGATGAGTTGCTTTATCCCGAAAATCACAGATATCTTTCCGACCTGCTCGTTTACGTTGCGGTTGGCGCGCGTTCGGTAGAAAACCAACAGCACCGCCTCACGGCAAGTGGACTCGATATTCCCGTAGGTATGAAGAATCCCACGCGCGGAGATATGAGCGCTATGCTCAATTCGATCAATGCAGCACAAGGGTCGCACACCTTCCTCTACCGCGGTTGGGAAGTCAAAAGCGCGGGAAATCCCCACGCTCATGCTATTTTGCGCGGATATGTGGATGAGAACGGCAAAATGATACCGAATTATGATCGGGAACACCTTATGCACCTCTCGGAACTTTACGCCAAACAAAATCTGCAAAACCCCGCTATCATCATTGATACCAACCACGCAAACTCGGGCAAACAATGCCTCGAGCAGGTTCGCATCGCCAAAGAGGTTTTGCATACGTGCCGCCACTCAAGCGATATCAAAAAGCTTGTCAAGGGCTTGATGATTGAAAGCTACATTGAAGACGGTGCCCAAAAGATTGGACCCGACGAAGTTTACGGCAAATCCATTACCGACCCCTGCCTTGGCTGGGAAAAGACCGAGCGTCTCATCCTCGATCTTGCCGAAATGCTCTAATATTACAAAACTCACATCAACAAGGAGATTTTTTCTAAAATGGCTGATTATAAAATCGAAACAAAATGCGTGCAGGGTGGCTATACACCCGGCAATGGTGAACCCCGCCAAATTCCGATCGTGCAAAGCACCACTTTCCACTATGATACAAGTGAGGATATGGCAAAGCTTTTCGACTTGGAAGCTTCCGGTTATTTCTACTCTCGTCTGCAAAATCCCACCTGCGACACCGTTGCGGCAAAGATTTGCGCGCTTGAGGGCGGAACTGCCGCAATGCTGACCTCGTCGGGGCAGGCGGCAAACTTCTATGCCGTATTCAACATTGCCACCTGCGGTGATCACGTTGTTTCCGCTTCCACCATTTATGGCGGCACTTTCAATCTGTTTGCCGTCACCATGAAGAAAATGGGCATTGATTTCACCTTTGTTTCTCCCGATTGCACCGAGGAAGAGCTGGCGGCGGCTTTCCGTCCCAACACCAAGGCAGTGTTCGGTGAAACTATCGCAAACCCCGCACTAACCGTTCTCGATATCGAAAAATTTGCAAAAGCGGCACATGCACACGGCGTTCCGCTCATTGTAGATAATACCTTTGCAACTCCCATCAACTGCCGTCCCTTTGAGTGGGGCGCTGACATTGTCACACATTCCACCACAAAGTATATGGACGGGCACGGCTCGGCGGTTGGCGGATGCAATGTCGACTCCGGCAACTTTGATTGGATGGCAAATAAGGAAAAATTCCCCGGACTCTGCACCCCCGACGATAGCTATCACGGCATTGTGTATGCCGAAAAGTTTGGTCAGGGTGGGGCATTCATCACCAAGGCAACCGCACAACTCATGCGTGATTTCGGTTCCACGCCCGCACCGCAGAGTGCATTTTTGCTGGGGCTCGGTCTTGAGAGCTTGCACGTCCGCATGGAGCGCCACTGCGCCAACGGTCTTGCCGTTGCAACCTTCCTCAAAAACCATCCCAACGTCACATGGGTAACCTATGCAAGTCTTGAAGGCGACAAATACTACGATCTCGCGCAAAAATACATGCCCAAGGGCACCTGTGGCGTTGTTAGCTTTGGTGTTAAGGGCGGCAGAGCGGCTGCAGAAAAGTTTATGAAGCATCTTAAGGTTGCCGCAATTGAAACACACGTTGCCGATGCACGTACCTGCTGTTTGCACCCTGCAAGTGCAACCCACCGCCAAATGAGCGATGAAGAACTGCTTGCCGCAGGCGTTTCGGGCGACCTCGTTCGCTATTCTTGCGGTATTGAGAACGCAGACGATCTCATTGCCGACCTCAAGCAAGCCCTCGAATCTCTCTAATTTATTTTGATTTATGTAACACACGAAGGAGTAGGACAGAATGCCCATTAAAATTCCAAATCAACTGCCTGCAACCAAAACGCTCGCCGAAGAAAACATTTTCGTCATGACCGACGAGAGAGCAGGGAAGCAGGATATCCGTCCCTTGCAGATTTTGATGCTGAATCTTATGCCCACCAAAATTGACACCGAGACGCAACTTTCGCGTCTTTTGGGCAACACGCCCTTGCAGGTAGAGCTGACACTTATGCATACAAGCTCTCATAAATCCAAAAACACCTCTCAAGATCACCTCTTGGCGTTCTATACAACCTTTGATAAGGTTAAGGATCGCTACTTTGACGGTCTTGTCATCACAGGCGCACCCGTTGAAATGATGGAATTTGAAGAGGTAGAGTATTGGGACGAGCTTTGCGAAATTATGGAGTGGAGTACCACGCACGTGCATAGCACCTTCCACATTTGTTGGGGCGCGCAAGCGGGACTTTACTACCACTTTGGTGTAAAGAAGAAAACACTCGATAAAAAAATGTTCGGTGTGTTCCCGCACATTGCCGACTACAAGCGCTCCATGCTCTTCCGCGGCTTTGACGATGTCTTTATGGTGCCGCACTCTCGACACACCACCATCGATCGCGAGGATCTTGAGGGCATTCCCAGTCTCAAAATTTTGGCTTCTTCGCCCGAGGCAGGCGTGTTTGCGCTTTCCACCAAAAGGGGAAGACAAATCTTTATCACCGGTCACCCCGAGTACGATGCCGAAACCTTGGGGCGCGAATATTGGCGTGATGTAAATGCCAATAAACCAATCGAGATTCCGAAAAATTACTATCCCGATAACGATCCCAACAAGGCTCCCGTTTCCACTTGGCGCTCCTCTGCAAATCTGTTGTATTGCAACTGGCTCAACTATTTTGTATATCAAACAACACCGTTCGATTTGCAAAAAATCAAAGAGGCGCACGCGGCAACAGACGAGTCTATTTGATCTTCCAAATAGGTTCCCTTATAATAATAGGAAAGAAACTCTCAGGTCATTTTTTCCCGCCCTGAGAGCTTCTTTTTTCTCTTTGAAAAATCATCTTATTTTACCAAAAAATCCCTTTCAAAACCGCAATTTTTGACCGAAAAAGCAACATTTGTCGCATCTTTGTTAAAAAAATAACTTGTCGAAAAACCACAAAATATAGTGTTTCACCCTTGACAAAACCACAAAATATGGTATAATATAAGTACGCTTTGGGCATATTAGCAAAGTCATTGTTCAATGTGATGAGTTTGCTTGCATATATTTTGTAAATTATAAACAAAAGGAGGAGAAAATGAAGGTTATTAAGAGAAACAGCTCCGAAGTTACGTTCGATATTAGTAAGATCATTACCGCCATTACGAAGGCAAACGAAGCTGTTGAAGAAGACGCAAGAATGACACCCATGCAGATCAAACGCATCGCCGAGGCGGTGGAGCTGAGTTGTATCCGCATGAACCGCGCCCCCGAGGTAGAGGAGATTCAAGACCTGGTTGAATCGCAGATTATGGCACACGGTGCCTACGAGGTAGCAAAAAAGTATATCACTTACCGCTACTCTCGCGCCCTTGTTCGCCGTTCCAACACCACCGATGAAAAAATTTTGAGCCTGATTGAGTGCTGCAACGAAGAAGCCAAGCAGGAAAATGCCAATAAAAACCCCACTGTTAACAGTGTTCAACGTGACTATATGGCAGGCGAGGTTAGCCGCGATATCACCACCCGTTTGCTCCTGCCCGAAGATATCGTACAAGCACACGAGGAGGGCATCATCCACTTCCACGATACCGACTACTATGCACAACACATGCACAACTGCGATCTGGTCAACCTTGAAGATATGTTACAGAACGGAACGGTTATCTCGGGTACTATGATCGAGCGTCCCCACAGCTTCTCCACGGCTTGTAACATTGCAACCCAAATCATTGCGCAGGTTGCAAGTAATCAATATGGCGGTCAGAGCATCTCGCTCACACATCTCGCACCTTTTGTACAGGTAAGCCGCGAAAAGATTACCAAAGCCGTAAAGGAAGAAATGGCATCTATCGGAACCGAACTCAACGAAGAGCAACTTTCCAAAATTGTTGAAAAACGTCTGCGTGAGGAGATCAGCAAGGGCGTACAAACCATTCAATACCAAGTTGTAACGCTTCTGACTACAAACGGTCAAGCACCTTTCGTTACTGTATTTATGTATCTTGGCGAAGCAAGAAGCGAGCAAGAAAAGAAAGACCTTGCTATTATTATTGAAGAAACTCTCTTGCAAAGATACCAAGGCGTTAAAAATGAAGAGGGCGTTTACGTCACTCCCGCATTCCCCAAGCTTATTTATGTTTTGGAAGAGCAGAACATTCACGAGGATTCGCCTTACTACTATCTTACCAAGCTTTCGGCAAAATGTACCGCACGCCGTATGGTTCCGGACTACATTTCCGAAAAGAAAATGCTCGAACTCAAGGTCGACAAAAACGGTGAAGGTCATTGCTACACCTGCATGGGTTGCCGCAGCTTTTTGACTCCTTACGTTGATGAAAACGGCAAGCCGAAGTACTACGGTCGCTTCAACCAAGGCGTTGTTACCATCAACCTGCCCGACGTAGCACTTTCCTCGGGCGGAAACATTGAAAAGTTTTGGAAGATCTTTGACGAGCGCCTTGAACCCTGCTATCGCGCACTCCTTTGCCGTCACGAGCGCCTCAAGGGCACACTTTCCGACGTAGCCCCCATCCTGTGGCAATATGGCGCACTTGCAAGACTTGAGAAGGGCGAGCCCATCGATAAGCTCCTCTTTGGCGGATATTCCACCATTTCGCTCGGTTACG
>JAZOMJ010000096.1:0-2229 GCA_045653865.1 Eubacteriales bacterium | reverse complement strand
TGGACATAACGAAATTTTTTGCAGTGCTTTGCGGCTTTTTACTGATTATTTGCCTCACTCTATCAATCACCTGCCTGACGGTTATGCGCAATGCAGTTGCTGAAACCTCTGTTTGGCAAGGACGAGCCGAGGCACTTGTTGGAGAATTGGAAGGTTGCATTCAAGTTATCAAAGGTATTGAAGTAGAGGATGTGCCCGTAATCGTTCCAAATGAAAATGAAACCGAAGAAATTGACACACGTTATTGCCTGCGCCTTGATAGTGACAGTATTGGAATTTACGATGCTGACGGATATTTGATAAAACAACTGCAAACGCCTTCTTCTCTGTTGCCATCGCAAGAGCGTGAGCGTCTTTCTGTCGGCATTTGGGTAGAGTCTTGGGCAGAAGCCGCAAAGTTGATGCAGGATTATGAATAAGAAAATCCCAACCGATATCGGTTGGGATTTTCTTATTCAACAGTTCTTTCCACGCCTCCGGATAGGAGAATGTTATAGCAGGCATCATCGTCAAGCGAAACATTGACGCCCTCGATATGCAAAAATCTCACATCTGCATAGTTATAGGTTGAAATAGGACGGTCGAGTGCATCGTTGGATTGTGCGCTAACAAGAATTTCGTCACCGTCTTTTCCGGTTATGATAACGGTGTGGTACCAATCCCCCTCGGCATTGGCATATTGCACCACGTCACCAAGTTCTGCGCGCTCGCGCGGCACCTCTGTAGCAAACGGTCCTACGCCACCGTTTTGTAATACGTTCTTTTGCGTGAGAAAATCATAAAAGAACTCCACACTGCTCCACGCAGGCGCTCTGTCATTTGGCGAGATGTAATACCACCCGACACCGGGAGTGTAATTCATTGTGCAACTCCCTGCCAGAAGACATTGCGAAACAAAATTTGTGCAATTGCCGCCAATCCCCGTAAAATCGAAAAAGAGCGGATTGCGTGAAAGTGCCCAAGTTTTTGCGTACTCCACGGCACGCCCGCGGTTGTAGGGCTTTTGTATGAGCATAACTGAACGCCTCCTTACATATTCTACATATAGTATATGCAAAGGAGCAAAAAAACGTCCGCACTGCATAGTGCGGACGTTGATGAATTTACAATTACGGAACGAATGTGTTAAATATTGTTTCCATATCAACCATTGTATTTTTGAGTTTTGTGGTAATGCTCTCTTGCGTACCGTTATCTTGATCGCCAAGCACCAATATGTAGCGCGCTCCCGTTGTTTTGGAAACTGCGGAAACAACGATAAAAGACTCGTTTGTGTATCCTGTTTTGCAGGCTTCAAGCTTGACGCCAGAAAGAGAAAATTCAGAATACTTATCAAGACGGCTCAAATAAGAGGGCTTTAAGTTGACATTGTAGGTGGCGGGTTCACCGTCTTTTTCCCAATGTGCAGTAATTGTATAATTGGCGGTTCGCGGTTTGAGGATATCGACAATCAAATCGCTCTGCATGGCATACGCCATAATTTGCGCCATATCGCATGCGGTGGTGACATTTGTAGTGCTATCAAAACCGACGGCATTATCAAAATGGGTATTTGTAAGACCAAGAGCATTTGCTTTAGCGTTCATCATATTGACAAATGCCTCTTCAGTTCCCGCAACTTCTTTGACAATCATATAGGTGCAATCCGCCGCAGAGGAAACGCCAATGCCATAAAGCAGATCTTTTATGCTATAAGTATCCCCGATGCAAGAAATTCCCCCCGATTCGCGAGGCAGAGCAACCTCTGTGCCCAAATATTCACCGCTGGTGACATATTCTACCACATCGTAAGATAATGGAATTTGACGATCCAAATCAGCGGTTTTCAAATTCTCGCAAGCTACAATGAGGGTCATAACCTTGGTCATCGATGCGGGTGAGAATGCGATATCGGCATTTTTTTGTGCTACGATCTTGCCGCTTTGCAAGTCAATCAGAACTGCGTAATAAGCATCAATTGCGCTCGAAACAATTTGTGTGTTACTATCTTGTGTAGCGTGTGGCAATACTGTGCCGCCATTGAAAATAGCGTTACCTTGATTGGGGGTTGGTACGGTAGGATTATTTTGCGGTGCAGTAGTACTTTCCTGCGGAGCAGGCGTTTTTATTTGCTCAAAAGAACGGGAAATAAAAATCACAATACTCAGCACCAAAAAAACAGTAAGTGCCAATAAAAAAACAGCTAATATTGCTTCACCATCCACGCGTTTTTGTGTTTTTTTGGGGGTT
>JAZOMJ010000095.1:0-3437 GCA_045653865.1 Eubacteriales bacterium | reverse complement strand
ATTGACGCCACATTCCAGGCTATCATCATGTTCAAATGTCATGGTTTTTTTCCTCCGAACTTTTACAAATCATTATTTTAGGCATTGTTGCCCTACATTTGGGCACAAATTTACACTCTATATAATATAATACAATGTTTTTTACTTTTTTTCAAGTGTTTTTTAAAATTTTTTTTGAATTTTTTTAATTATTTTTGAAAAATGTCGTACTTTTGCCGAAAAAATGTCGCAGTTTGGAATTTTTAATCAATCAAAGAGGTGTTCACGCTCAATTTGGCGTCGCGTCGGATCGTTTATATCGCTTACATCGATTTCGACACATTCTGTTTGAGAGATGGGATTTTGCACAAGCATTTCCAAAAGTGTGAGTTTGGTATTCATCTCCTTCAAAGCTCCAATCTCTACGCGAACGGAATTTGAGAGAACAAAAGAAAGAGAAAATCTGTCAGAAAAATCGACATAAGTGATTTGCTCCAAAAGGCTGCGTTCTGCGAGAATATCCAAAAGCTGAATTATATATGACATATCTGTTTGCGAATCCAAAAATTGAATTTTGAAACCTTTTTGCGCATTGACTACGCTTGGTAATTTGACATGCAGAAACGGGGAAAATGCCTCTTCCCCGTTTGATACAATCTCCAATACACGCAGGTCGCGGTCAAAGGAGAAATATTGATTTTGGTAACTTGTATACATTACCCCTGCTTTTTCTACGATTTCGATTTTTACCGTAAAAGGAAATACAATGCTGACATAAACATGTTCGGCACAAGCATAATTATCCTTAATTGCGTCGCAGGATTTTTGCATATCCCAACCAAACAGCTCATCTCCAACAGCGATATTTGCATGCTCAATTACATACTCGTCGTTATGATAGTCATTGCCTTCTACCACAATCTTATTAATTTTAATCATAGGCAACAGGATAAGTGCCAGCGCTACCACAACAATAACCGCACCCGAAGCAAGCATGCCAAAACGCAAGATGCGCAAAACACCTTGGTTGGGCTTTTTTCTTTGCGGTTGTCTCATTTGCGATTGCATAGGCTCTTCATCAATGCGAATGCGTGTGGGATTTTCGTTTTTTGTATTCATGACTTTTGGTGTCCTTTCCTATCAGTCTTTGCTTGTGAGTTTTAAAATATCCTGCCAAATGCGGTTGCAGGCATCTACTCGTGCAAAAAATGCAATTTTGGATTGTTGTTCGCACCGACGTGTGTCGGATGCAAGAAGTTCACGCACGGCAGCTGTGAATCTGCCCTCGGAAAATTCAGATTCCTCAACAAGCGTTGCGGCACCTGCATCGGCAAGTGCTTTTGCGTTTTTGTATTGGTGATTTTCGGCAACGGTTGGAGACGGAATCAACACGCACGCTTTTTTCATCAATGCCAATTCTGAAAGTGTCATAGCACCTGCACGTGCAATAATCAAATCAGCCGCCGCCATTTGCAGAGGCATATCGTAAATATATGGACGAAGAATGCAGTTCTCAGTTTTATCAAGTCCTGCATCAATAAAAAGCTGATTTGCATCTTCGTAGTTGATTTTTCCGCTTGCGTGCACATGGATGAGGTTTGCACTGGTTGCTACCGTGGTTTTCATAAAATCGATAACCGCACGATTGAGTGCCTCTGCTCCGTTACTGCCACCAAAGGAAAGAATCAATGTTTTCTCTTTGGCAATTCTCAATTTTTCGCGTGCCGCGTTGCGATCGATGGTGGAAAAATCCTGCAAAATAGGGTTACCTACGCAAACCACCTTGGGGCTGTTTGCAAAAGCCGCGGCTGTTTCGGGAAAATTGATCCAAATGCGGTCAACTTTGTTTTGCAAACGGCGAACTGCCATGCCGGGATGTGCGTTGGATTCGTGCAAAGCCGTGGGAATGCCCATTCTTGCCGCTGCAGACATAATCGGCCAGCAAGCATATCCGCCCGTGCCAATGACAATATCGGGCTTAAATTTCTTGATGATAGAAACGGTAGACGGAAAATAGGGAGAGGTTGCCGCCATTGCCAAGGACTTGAGACGTCCCAAACCGCGAGAGCCTTGTACTGCGGTAGATTTGACGTGATGGAGTTTATAACCTGCACGCGGAACGAGCTCATCCTCTTTGCCACCCGCAACACCAACAAACTCTACAACAGAGCCGGGGGCATTGCGCAAAATGGTTTCGGCAATGGCAAGTGCGGGGTTGATATGCCCTGCTGTTCCGCCGCCTGTGAGCAATACGCGCATATCAAATGCCTCCCAGCGGGAATTGCCACAGCATAGCTGTGCTCAACATAAATACAACCGTAAAAAGCGACGGAATTGCGAACCAGCGTCGGTCACCGTGAAAGTACGGCAAAAAGCTGAACACCAAAAAACTGAGTGCCGCAAGACCGAGAATGGAAAATACGCAAGCGGTCAGCACATCAAAATTTTGCGCCGCAATGTTTCTTCCAAAAATCAGCAAAAAGAGCAAAAATGCACCGCCGATGCCAATGGATGTATATAAAGTTTTGAAAAATTGTCTTGTTCTGATTTTTTTCATTTTTTTGCTCCCTTTCTTGTTTTATATTTTTTTGTGAGATGCGTAACGCGAGATGGAGAGGATAATTCCCACCTCCAAAACTTGCAGCATCAACGATGTACCGCCATAGCTGAAGAACGGTAAAGAAATACCCGTATTGGGCATAGAGTTGGTTACAACCGCAATATTCAATATTACTTGCAAAGCAACCTTGAAGGTCAATCCATAAACGATGAGTGAAGAACACTTATCAGGAGCGTGACGTGCGATGTGAAATCCTCTCCAAACAAACGCCGCAAATAATCCGATAACAAGCAATGCACCTATAAAACCGAATTCCTCACACACAATGGTGAAAATAAAGTCATTTTGCGGTTGAGAAACAAAGCCGTATTTTTGTTGGCTATTGCCAAGTCCTTTTCCAAAAAGTCCACCCGAACCGATTGCCATAAGTCCTTGCAAGGTCTGCCAAGCAGAACCAAGCGGGTCAGCTTCTTCAATATTGAGCCAAGTGTCTACACGGTCGAACGCATACGGGAAAAAGATAATCAGCATGCACGCTGCAACAGCAATGACACCGGCAAGGGCTGCAATCCAACGAATTCGTGTACCTGCTAAGAACATCAAGCTGATGCCAAGCATACCGATGATAGCAAGTGCTGAAATGTGTTTTTCGAGTGCAATCAGTCCGCCAACACCGGCTATCATCAAACCGGGATACCAAACACCGTATTTGAAGTCACCGCCAAATTTGTAAGGTGACATAACCTCTTTTTCGTGCGTGGTCATAAACCTTGCAAGCGTGAGCACCAAGGCAAGCTTTGCAAGCTCGGAAGGTTGCAGGGTGATGACTTTGAGGTCGATCCAACGACGTGCACCGCTGTTGAGGTCGGTTCCCAAAGGTGTTAGAACCAACAATAGG
>JAZOMJ010000094.1:0-10634 GCA_045653865.1 Eubacteriales bacterium | reverse complement strand
ATTTCGTTATGTCCATTTCGTGTCTCCCATCGCATATTTTTGTAATATCGGTAATAATAGCATCCCCACATTTGTGATTGATATACACATCTCGGTGAAATACTAACAAAAAAGTAAGGAGACCGAAATGAAAAAAGGAAGAAAAATCAAACGCATTTTACGTCGCATTTTGTGGATAATCCTTGCAACAATGTTATGGATTGCATTATTGATTGGCGTTTGCGTTGCCTTTTATTTGGTAGGGAATTTTTCGACATCTGCCGAAGAACTTTTGCCAACACTCGGCACACATCCGTGCTCTCCGCAATTTTACGTCTATCAATTCGACGACCGTACAAACCGCACGGGAGAGCGCGTAGAAGTTACAGGGGACGTTTGGTCGGGGCGGCAGATGGAATATGTTTTATATGAAGAAATCCCACAAGCCATGATAGATGCGGTGGTTGCCATAGAGGATAAACGATTTTTCGAGCATCGCGGAACTGATTGGCGTCGCACACTTGCGGCAGTGGGGAATTATATTTTGCGTGGCGACAGTCATTTTGGCGGCTCTACCATTACGCAACAGCTTGTCAAAAACCTCACGGGTGAGAACGCGCCCACGTGGCAACGCAAGGTTCAAGAAATTCTTTGGGCGCGCGATCTCGAACGCAAGCTTGACAAAACACAAATTTTAGAGCTTTATCTCAACGTGGTGCATTTCTCCGATCAATGCAACGGCATAGCATCGGCGGCGGAGCATTATTTTTCAAAGACTGTGGTAGAACTCACCACCGAAGAATGCGCGGCGATTGTCGCCATCACCAACAACCCAAGTTATTATAACCCCATTCGGCACCCCGAAAACAATCTTGCGCGGCGAAATTTAATTTTGGAACAGATGCACGCACAAGGATATCTCGATGACGTAACGTTTGCTTCTGTCACTTCCACCCCCACAACGCTTTCGGTCTCGCAAAGCGAAAGTGAGGGCAACACCAACTCTTGGTATGTCGATATGGTAGTCGAAGATGTCATCAATGATCTTGTTACAAAGTATAATATGAGCCGTTCTGCCGCATCGCATCTTTTTTCCACGGGGGGACTGCATATCGATATGGCAATGGATGCGGATATTCAAAAAATCGTGGAGGAATACTACCGCACCTCTGTGCGAATGCCGAAAAATGCAAAAGGGGAGTCGGCGCAATCGGCTATGATTGTGATTGACAGCAAAACGGGAGATATTCTCGGCGTAGCGGGAGCGGTTGGCGAGAAGACGGGCAACCGTTTGCAAAATTTTGCAACGCAAACCAAACGAGCACCCGGTTCGACCATCAAACCGCTCACGGTATATGCTCCTGCGCTGGAAGAGGGCATCATAAATTGGGCAAGCGTCTATGATGACGTTCCTATCAGGTTCGATACAGATGGGCGTTCTATGTGGCCCAAAAACGCCAATAACACCTATCGGGGACTAACCAATATTGCTTATGCCGTGGCACACTCCACAAATACTGTGGCATTGCGCGTTTTGGAGGATTTGGGACTTGAAACATCCTACGTCTATGGGCGCGAGCGTTTTCATTTGGGGCTTGTGTCACGGTCGGGATCGAACGATTGCGATTGGGCGGCTCTCGGGCTCGGGCAACTCAACTACGGTGTTACTTTGCGTGAATTGACCACTGCCTATACCGCTTTTGCAGATGGCGGTGTTTATCATCCCTACCGCTCCTATTATCGCGTAACCGATAGTGAGGGGAATATCTTGCTCTCACGAGCAGATGAATCCGAACGCATTCTCTCACCCGAAACCGCCGCCATTATGACCAAGCTTTTGGAGGGCGTTATCGAGAGCGGAACCTCATCCTCGGTGACACTGCAAAATCTTTGTGCTTGTGCCGGCAAAACAGGAACTACGCAAAACGATCACGACCGTTGGTTTGTCGGTTACACGTCCTCGCTTGTTTGCGGTGTTTGGTGCGGCTATGAATACCCCGAAGCATTGGAGGGACGCAATCTTTGCACAAACGTTTGGAATGCCGTTATGCGTAACATTGTCAGCAGGCGAGGAGAAAAACGGGAATTTGAAATTCCCGAAACAGTTGTAAAAGCCAACTATTGCCGCGATTCGGGTGAACTTTTGTCCCTGGCTTGTCAAAAGGATCCGCGTGGAAACCGCGTGGAGAGTGGTTGGTTCACCGCCAAAACGCTGCCGCATAGTCTTTGCCAATGTCACGTTCTTTGCGAGGTTTGCAAGTCGGGCGGTGTCTGCCACGAATATTGCCCCGACGAGGAAAGAGAAGAGATAGGATTGATTCAAGTAGAACGTCACTTTCCTAAGCAAGTGACGGTTGGCGATGCCGAATATGTTTATCGTGGAGATCCAACAGAATACGAATCCAATCCCAATCCGAGTGAAGCCTATTTTAGCGCCTATCTCCCCGATTATTGCGGTATTTCGGAATCAAAAGAGCAATACAACCGCTCTTGCACAGCGCACACCGAAAGGGAAGAGGAAACAGAAGACTTTGAGAATGAGAAAATCATCCTTCCAATGCCTTGGAAATTCCACCCAAAAAGAATAAAACGCATCCCTCACTCATAGGTTTTAGAGAGGGATGCAAAGCAAAAAAACAGCATCTTTCGGGAGGTGCTGTTTTTTGTATAAGAAGAAATATGGAAAAATGACCGTAGGCGCGTGGCTGAATATGGAAATGGAGCACACCAACCCACTTTGGATGATACTGATGGGCGGTGGACTGATGATAGGGGGCATTTCGGTACGTTTCTTTGTTGGGAGTCCTCACACCACTCTAATGTCTTTGGGTGTATCGGATATGGTTCCGCCCGCGTGGCTCATGGCACTTTTGTGGACGGTTTCATTCCTTGTAGTGGGGTGTGCCGCAGGGTTTGCCTTTGGCTATCGCTCACGCGGATGCGAGGTGGATAAATACAAAGGCGGTATGCTCTTTGTTCTGCTCGCCGTTTTGGAGCTTTGTTGGTATCCCACCTTTTTTGGTGCCGGGTTGCTCTTTTTGAGCGTGCTTGAGTGCATCCTCATTCTTATTCTTTGCACGGGTGTCACGCTTTGCTTTTATCGCGTCAGCAAGTTTGCGGGGATGCTCCTCTTGCTCCACGAACTGTGGCTGATTTATATGCTCATCCTCAATTTTGGGGTGTTTTTTATTCCATAAAAGAACCCGGAGAACACAAAAGTGTTCTCGGAGTTCTTTGATTTGTTCAAAGGTTTAGGGCTGATAGTCGCCAAATCTATCCATACCCGTCCAACGGCAAGCATCTCGCGTTTTACAATGGGGACATTTTAGGTTTGCTTTTCCAAAAGTACGAATCGTGCTATATCTATGGAACATCATATGATACCACTTTTTATAAAATTCACCGCCGCAGTTCGGGCATATAAAGGGCTTTTCAACAGTGCTTTTGTACTCTTTTATCCAATAGTCCAAACGAATGATATCCCAAATCATAAAAAATCTCCTATTAATTAAGATGTATCAAGAAAAGAAAATCCAATCTCTTGACTACATTATAGCATATATAAAAACATTTGTCAATAGATTTTTCTAAAAAAATAGAAAAAGGGCTGTTTTTCCAAAAACAGCCCTCATATTTATTGATTTTCAAAGCGTTTTAAGATGGTTTCATAAGTCAGCCCATAACTCTGGGCAATATCACGAGCATAACTCTTGCCGTCGGGCTTTGCACGCGTGATTTTGAAGGAGCGTTTGCCTTCGCCCTTCATACCTGCCACAAGTGTGTCGATGGCAACACCGCCCGATGCTCGGGAGCGCGCATTGATGTTGTCAATTTCAGCTGCCAACTCGTGCAAGTGGGTAGAGAAGAGACAACGGCAACCAACGTGAGCAAGTCCGCCGAGCACTTCTGCGGCAATATAAGATGCCTCAAAACTACCCGTAGAGGAGAGAGACTCATCAAGAAGAACAAGACTGTCAGCCGTTACGCAGTCGAGAATTTCACTCAAGCGCGCACATTCCTCACCAAGTCGACCCTTATCGATGGTGTCGTCGGCACCGGTGGGGAAGTGTGTATAAATGCCGTCAACAGGAGACATTACTGCATTTTCGGCAGGAACGTACATACCGAGCTGCATCATGACTTGTGCAAGACCAATCGCGCAGGTGATAACCGATTTACCGCCGCGGTTGGGTCCCGAGAGCACGTAAATGGTTGCATTTTCGTCAAAAACAAGATCATTTGCAACGATTTCGTCCTCAATTTTAAGCGCCACACAAGGGTTGTAGAGACCGATCGCCGAGAACGCACGTTCTTCTATCGGGCGAATGTCGGGAAGCGTGAGCACGCAACCTTTTTCGCGCAGAGCGCGGAGCATATTGGTGCCTTTTACCAAGAATTCGAACTCGGGCATTAGGTTGAGCAAAAACTCGGTGTTCTCCAAAACATAGGTTTGAACAATCTTCTTCCAAGAACGCAAAGAGGAGCGGTAAACGTCGTTAATAGCACTGTTAAACGCGAGCGAGAGCGCCATTTTTTGATTTTCGCTTTGCTTTTTGCCAAAGGGAACAAGGTTTGCAATGCAAGTATAGTTGTCATTTTTAAAATCAAGACGCAAAATCTTATCAAGTGCATCACCCGACTTAAAGGTTTCGGCATTGATAGAGAGAACGCCTGCCGACGAGGGGCGAAGCTGTGCATCGAGGTTGACACCAACCGTCACACTCTTAATCTCTCGTACGCGACGCGTCAATTCATTCAGCTTTTCGTTCAGCTCGCGATAGTATGCGCTTTCCGCAAGAGTGGTAACAAGCTCCGAGAGAGCCAAAAAAGCGGGGCTCTTGAGCTCCCCCTTGACCTCGGTCAAGCACTCGTGAAGCACCTTAACACTCGAAACGTAAAGTTCAATTTCGGTAATGCTGGAAAGATAATCGTTTGTGTCACCGCTGTCGGCTTCGAGACGACGTAATTCCATAATGTCGTTGAGCACGGGAACCAGCTTGTTGAGCATATCGGTCAATGCTTCGCAACGCAACATATCGTCAAAGGTTGCAATGCGATAACGAATAACCTCTGCATCCATCGTAAAGAACTCCGAAAGATCGCGGTTTTTGAGATTGAAGACCTCAAGAAGTCCCAATTCTTGCAGTGTGAACAAATCAATATCCGGCACACACTCACCGCTATCGTGCTTTTTGTGCAATTCTTCATTCGGATAAATCAGACTAAAGGTGTTAAAATCCATAACTGAAGGATCCTTTCTTCCAAAACTACCTATAGTATAACATATTTTTTTCTGTTCGTCTATACAAAGTGCGAAAAAAATCAAAAAAATGCTATTGAAAAAAAGGCGAAAATATTGTATAATAAAGGAAAAGAGAAAAGGAGGGCAAATGCCGTGCATTTTAATCACTTTTTTGCGGACTTTGGCGTTTTGCCATCCGCCTATTTTGCCAAAAAAGCCATTACAAATCCAATAGAACTTTTTTGGAGCGATGACCTTGTCTCCCTTATGCGCCTTTGCGGAATGCGTGAAGAAATGATAGGGGAGCGCGCATCGGATTTTGATAAGTTTCAAGCCATGTGCCACACTCTCGAACTGCTCGATGGGCATCCCACACGCGCGTGGATTGTGTCTATCTTGGAAAAGCATTTCAATCTCAACGAACTGCCAACACAAGAGACTGCCGCGACTGTTTGGAAAACGCTTTGCGAACGTCTTTTGGAGAATCCTATAGACCCTCAAACACTCGTTAGCGGGGAATGGTTGTGTGATGCAATGGATGTTCCCAATAACTTGCCCCAAGGTATCACGCCCGTCCTAAATGCGAATTTGTTGCTCGCAGCAGACGCAAAATCGACTGCCGCTTGGAGTGCCCAAATTGCCGCAACCGTTGCAAATTTTACCCAAAAGGGAAGCCAAAAGGTGCTTTTGAGCCTTGAAAAAAACTTCGATTTTGTTCTGCCGTCGATATATCAAGTGGACCGCGCATTGTCTCTTGCAAAAAAAGACAAACAAGCCGAAAATTTGCTGCTCTCTCAACTTGTACGCGAGCTTTGCACCGCATGCAAGCAAAACAATCTCTTGTTGGTTCTTGTTTGCCATCAAAATGCCGATGGGATCGTTCAACTTTTGAAATACTGCGAAGATACCGTTGGGCTCCCTCGTTTGTGTTGGAGTATGCACCGGGCAACCGATGCGCAAGCCTTGCTGGAGTTTACCGCACAACCGCACCAAAACGAAATCTTTGCCGCACTTTTGTATCAAAACATTTTGACGCAAGCAGAACTTTCTGCCGCCATTGAGAGCTGGCAGGTGCGCTATCCCATAGGGCGACTCGGCTTTATTACGGCACGCGATTTGCGCCAAATGCCCGTGTCACAAGCGCATATTGTTGATATGATCAAAAAGATGAAAACAAAAATCTAAAATCCGCGAAAAAAGCGAAAAAATCTCTTGCAAACGCACTGATGGTATGCTATAATATAATAAAAGAGTATGCTTATGCGAGAAAAGAAAGGATAACCGAAATGACCAAACTTCTCAAAAAATATCTTCCCACCATTATGGCGGTAGCCGCTGTTGTATCCTTTGTTGGTGCCATTTTGGTGCTTGCCATTCCCGTGGCACGTGCCGATGCACCCTATAAGCAGGTTTTAGGCGTTATTATTGCGGTATTTATGTTCGTATTGGCGGCTCTCCTTGCCGTTTACCTCTGGCTCAACCGCGATACCGAGCCCAACTTCTTCCTTTTTGACCGTCAAAAAAAGCGCAATATCTCCATTGACGATCTCACCTTTAAGTTTGCCAACGAGCGTCTTTCGTTCTTGCTGACAACCGTTAGCCAATCCCCCGAGGATCTTTGGCATGAGGACGTTCTTGAAAACGAACTCAAACTCGGTTACCGCAAGGTTTACCGTCCGCTCATCGCTTACAAGATGCTTTATGATCTTGCGGATAAGAACGTAGATTCCTATTGGGAATATCTCCAAACCGCAACTCCCGAAACCGTGCTTTCCATCGCGCGTGCGCTGGAGCAAGCAGGAGAGAAAGAAATGGTAAAAGCTTTTGTTTTCATTATGGAAAACTACCGCGGCGAGCCTAACAAAATCCGTAATTTCATCCTCGGCAACCAAAAGTATATCCGTGGCAGAATTATGGCTTACATTAAACGTAATATTGAAATGTTTTATTAAAATAGAGTGAAAAAAGAAACAACCGGCGGTTGTTTCTTTTTTTATATTTTCCCCCCTTTTTTCTTCATTTTATGTTATAATAAAGGTGCAACAAAGTTTTTTTTCAAAAATTTTCGTTTTTACCCAACCTTTTTCTTGCGTTTTGTGTCTTATAGACAAGCGCTTAAAAATGGGAACTCCCAAATCCCGAGAAAGGAGAGTGCATATGTACTATCGCAACCAACAACAGGACGAAACGCTGGTAATGCTGACCTTGGCAGGTGATGAGACAGCATATGAGGCACTGGTAGTGCGTTACCAAAAATCTGCCATCGCATCTGCTTTATCTGTCACCAAAAATCAGTTTATGGCTGAGGATGCCGCACAGGATGCCTTTGTTACGGCTTGGATGAAGCTGAATACCCTGCAAGAACCTCAAAAGTTTGGCTCTTGGGTGTGCCGCATCGCCAAAAACTGTGCCTTGAATATGATTGGCCGTTACCGCAGTTTTCTTCCGCTTGACGTAGTAGACAATATCAATGATTTCTCCGACGTCGACGCAAATCCGGCTGAACTCTATGCGCGCTCCGAGGAGCGAGAGGAAGTCAACAAAAGCATTGAAGCACTGCCCGAAAAGGTAAAGCAGATCATCCATCTGCACTATTTTGAGGGGCTTTCCATCGTTGAGATCGCAGACCGGTTGCGCATCTCCGAGGGAACGGTCAAATGGCAGCTGCACGATGGCAGAAAACGAATTAGAAAGGAACTTTGTGCAATGAACGAAAAATATAGTGACACTCTTGTCGAGCGTATTATGAAAAAGGTTGAAGAACTCAAACTTTGGCAGATTAAGAACGACAAAAGTGGTTTTGAAAAAGTATACAGGGAAGTTCTCCGCGAGGTCGAAGATCTTCCCGAATGTCAACAAAAGCAACACGCACTTGCCGACGTATTGATGCGCGGTTGGTGGTGGATACCCGGCAAAAAGAACGATGCGCTCTTTGCCCGCATCGCACAAGCCGCTATGGATGGAAAAAATGAAGAGGTTATGACCTTTATCGTATCCCGTGAGGATTCCAACGTATGGGGCGACGCACGCATCGATTTTATGAAAGAAAAGCAAATCCCACGCCTTGAGAAAGCAGGTTTTGTAAAGACTCTCGGTCGCGAGTGGTTCTGGTTGGGCGTGAACCTATACAACCAAGGCAAACCTGAAGAAGGTCTTGCAGCATTTAACAAAGTTGAAGAGGTTTTGCAAAAGGGTGATACCTACTACACGGTTCTTCCGTATGCCAAAAAGGTAAAAGAGGAGGTCGCAACCCGTTATAAAGGAATCGCAAAACAACGTTACAGAGTAAATGCTTTAACCGAGGAATACCGTAACATCAACGGTAAGCTTTGCTTTTGGAAGGAAGACGGCATAGGAGAAGGTTATCTCGCCTCTTGGGACCGCCAAAGCGCGCAGATCTTTTTGAATGCATCTCACTGTGACGGAAGATTTTTTGCGGACGTAGCCGTTGGCGAGACCTTTATCGGTAGCGACGGTACCACACAGACCTATGTTGCAAATAACGAAACCGTTGAAACGCCCGCGGGTACATTTGTGGGCTGCCAAGTATGGGAGATCAAACGTTGGACAAAGACGCAAAAAATCGTTTGCCGTACCTACTTTTGCGAAGGCGTCGGTATCGTCCGTCAGGATCACACCACCGATGATGCTACCGAAACCCATTTGCTCAAATCCTACAAGGTAAAAAATCCCAAAGGATTGTTGCCGCTTGATGAGGGCAACTCTTGGGAATACACATCCCTGCAAGGCGGTGAGGCATTTGCCCAAGAGCTGATCTATTCCGTTGGTTTTGCCAGCGAAGAAAAGACAATACTCATCCATTGGCATAATATTGAGCGCGTTAAGTATGAGGAAAACAGTTGGCTTGATGCAGTACAGGAAATTGCAAATGACTATTGCATCACCACGCGTAAAAATTCTCACATTTGCGATATTACCCCCGCTATTGAGCGCGCCGAGCAGTTGGCAGTAACGCCTATGCAAAAAGCGCACACCAAAGCCGCCGCATCGGTAGCACGCAGAATTATGGCAACCGATCCCGAGTTCAACCCCAACTGCACAACAACAGGACATTGGAATTTCTTTGGTAGAGAGTACCTGCGCAAAAAGGGAGACACCGTTATTGTCACCGACTACAATCCGCGGTGGTCGTTTGAATGGAAGAATATGGGCGACTATAGTCCTGCCGACGATCCGTTGCTTTTCAGTGATATCTTTGGTATTTTGCAAGATGCAACCAACTGTGTCTGGTCAGAGGAATGGCGCATCGGTGCAGCTCCCGTTGTTGAGTATATGCACTGGGATACTCCCATCAAAGCGCAGATCACCTGCGAGAATGGCGGAACGATTACCACCAAAGCGGGTACGTTTGAGAACTGCTTCAAGCTTTGTATTGATTCGGAAGGTATGGGCAGTGGTCTTACTTATCGCAACGGCAAAAAGGTCTACTATTTTGCCGAGGGAATCGGTATTATTCGTGTTGAAAACGAATATTGCGAGGGTGCGCGCACCGCAGTTTATGAGTTGACCTCTTACACGGGAACGGGTAATGGCTTTATGCCTTTGGAAAACGGCATGACTCGTCGCTACGATGCACTTGACCTCACCGACGGCTTTGTAGCTGCCGTTGAGTATGAATTTGTAGCCGATGGAGACGGTGATATTGTTCTTTTTGGAAATCAAATCGGTATCCGTGAGGTTCCCACTCCCATTACGCAGTACGCTGCCATTCTCGGTGAGCGGATTGAAGACCGTTTGTGGGAAGAGAAAAAGTATGCAGAGAGTCGCCTTTTCCACGATGTAAACAATTTCCACCTTTTGTGCCACTTCTTGGGACGCAATTCCAGACATTGGGCGGCACAAGAAAAGGCGGTTGCGTGGAGCAAATACCGTCTCAAAACCATAGAAGGTCTTGGAGACGGAACTGTTCCTAATGCTTGGCTTGGATTTTATGCGGAGGCGAGCTTCCGTACCGCGTGTGCGCTGTTCGGCTGCGGCAGAAAAGAAGAAGGCTACGAATGGCTCGAAAAGGCCTTTGAGGCATATCCCAAGTGGGAAGAGATCCCCGACGGTACCGAGCTTGACGTAGGTGACCCGTTGATTTTTGGCGGCGTTAAGCTCATCAAAGGGAAGTCCTATATCAAGCTTCCCGATGGTAGAAAGGAACCTATTTCTTACGATTGGATGTTCGAGGCCGACGCAAGCTTGATGCATTACGGTATGACCGCAACGAGCGGATGGGAATGGTTTAACCCTGTCCGCAACGAAGAGCGCTTCAAGGCATACATTGAACGCGCCCGCGAAATGGTTAATAAAATTTAAGTAAAATACCGCCGAGAGTAACCAAACGGTCGCTCTCGGCGGCTTTTTATCATTTTATTGTTTCCTTGTGAACAACTCTCTTAGCCGGTGG
>JAZOMJ010000093.1:0-1929 GCA_045653865.1 Eubacteriales bacterium | reverse complement strand
CGTGAAGCCCGCCGCCCGTGACGCTATCTGCCATATCCGAGCCGAGCTTTCGGTTGGTCGCACCACTGTCAACGTCTGTGCCACCACTCCAATCACCGAGCGGGTTGATTTCAGCACCGGGGTAATCTGCCTTGAGTTCCTTGCGTTTTGCGTTGCTTTGGCAAATAATCAAGCGGTCACCGTTAAGGATATACTTGCCATCGTAGGGATGCTTTTCGTAGATTGCTCTTGCGATAGCCGACAGCTTTTTCTGCTCCTCGGTAACGGGAACACCCTTGAAGATTCCGTTGTCACCGCAACGAATGCGGTCACTCTGATTTCTCGAAAGGTGTGCGTCCTGTGCTACCTCTGCGTAGTCAACTTCAAGGTTGCCTGCGATACGATGCACGGCTGCGGTCACTTCGTCAACGGAAAGACAGATAGAGGTTTCTGCAATAATATGGCAGATGCCGTGTCCGATAAGCACCTCAACTGCGATGCGAGGATTTTCTTGGAAACGATAAGCCAAATCGACTAATGCTCCCGCGATGCGGTCTGCCACCTTGTCCGGGTGGCGCGGATTAACTTTTTCAAACATAATTAAACTCCTTTTCTTGAACGAAGTAATCTTTCCATAACGTCATCGTGAGGGGTTGCGCCGTCATACTCGATGGAGCAGTTCTCTTTGACGATTTGGAAGATGGAGAACCAAGTGGCATTCACTTGTTTCATATAGTCGCGGCTCATAGCAACATAGGGGCTTGCGATGGCATTGCCCGTGGTTGGGTGCTTGGCAAGGAAGCCGAACTCCGAAATTGCCTCTTCGCACTGAATCCAACGGGAAACAGACATCGCATACTGTTCAATGAGCTGCGTATTGACGAGTTTTTCACAGCCACGGGCTTTGAGCCACTTATATGTGGTTATGAAAACGTCCTCGGCGCATAAATTTTTGCCGTTTTTCTGCGTTGCTTTGAGATAATCCTTGACGGGTGGAACATCCACTCCCTCAAACTCCGCAGGTTCAGGTAAAATCATAGCGCCTTCGACCTTACCTTCATTGATTTTATCAACGAGCGCCTTCTTTTTCGGTCCCGTTCCGGGGCGCGCTCCACCTCGGTTTGTACCATCTTTAGCCATATTTCTTACTCCTTTTTTGCAATTTTTAGGGCTTTGGGGTTAATACCCCGTTTGAATAGCAAAAAATGCACACGCCAGCCCCAGCCCGTTGCCCTGATATAGGTCCCGGAGATTTGACTCCCCCTACCGGGTGTTGTTCCAACGGTCTCCACGCTCTGCGTGAATTTTTGCGTGACAGGATTTACAAAGAGAAATAAGATTTGTACGGCTGTGCGTTCCACCTTCCGCGAGAGGGATTACGTGATGCACCTCTTCGGTCGGCACAAGCACACCAAGCTCAAGACAGCGTTCACACAGCGGATGCGTTTCCACATAGCTATCTCGGATTCTTTTCCAAGCTCTGCCGTACCTACGGCGTACAGCCGGGTCTCGGTCGTACTTCTCGTAGCGTTTTGCCTCTTGCTTTGCGTGTTCCTCGCAGAACCTTCCGTCTGTCAGCTTGGGGCAACCGGGGAAAGAGCAAGGTCGCTTTGGTTTCCTTGGCACTCTAACACCTCCTTTTGGGTATAAAGAAAGCCACCCACGGCAAAGGTCGTGAATGGCTTGCGTTTATTCTTTTGCAATTATAGTATATCATAAGTGCAAGAGTGTTATCTCTGTTCAAACCTGTTCATTTCTGCCAACTTTATAAATTTTCAATTATTTTTTACGTGGGAACAACAACGTGTGCAAGACCGCTTTTATAAAACCTACGCACAGAGCTTACGGAGAGGTGAAGCTCCAACGCAATCTCGTCCCACGTCAAGTTTTGGATATAGCGGTAAAGCAACACGAAGCGTTCATCCACATCAGGGACTTGCTCAATCACCG
>JAZOMJ010000092.1:0-3192 GCA_045653865.1 Eubacteriales bacterium | reverse complement strand
GGTTGTTGAGCGGATCAGCCGCAGCGATCGCATGCGGGCAAGCTTTGTCAAATCCTCGCGCGCTTATCAGAGTGAGGATGGCAAGGTCATCGTTCGATTTGGCGATTCGTTCTCTCTGCAAATGATGGAGCAGGGCGAGGCACGCGACCGTTTGCGCGCATCTGTTTGCGCAATTCTAAAGCGCGAGGTTGGTGACCGCGAACTCATTTTTGAGGTTGCCGAAAAACGCGCCGATGTATCGGTTATTGATGAAATCATCGATGCTACCGAAAACTAACACACGTCAATAAAAAAGAGATATATATAAAAGGAGAAAAAACATGAAAGCAAACATTCCAAAGGGTATGGGCGGCGGTCCTCAAAACATGCAGGCAATGCTTCGCCAAGCACAAAAAATGCAAGAGGAAATGGCTGCAAAGCAAGAAGAACTCGAAACACGTGAATACGATATTTCCGCAGGCGGCGGTGTTGTAAGCGTTAAAATCAACGGCAAAAAGGAAGTTCTTGCCATCGACCTCAAGCCCGAAATCGTAGACCCCGACGATATCGAAACCCTTTCTGATATTTTGGTTGCCGCTGTTAACGAGGCTATCAAAACTGTTGAAGAAACCAACAGCGAGGAACTTGGCAAAATCACGGGTCCCATGAACATGCCCGGCTTGTTCTAATGTATGGCAGAATACATCGAATCCCTGCGTAACTTAGCAGAAAAATTCGGCAGACTCGAGGGCGTTGGCAAAAAAACGGCTATGCGTATGGCGTTTTCCGTCCTCGAACTCGATGTCGAGGAAGCCGAGGACTTTGCACGTGCCATTCTCGATGCACAAGAGAAGATCCATCTTTGCCCCATCTGTCAAAACCTGACCGACCGCGAGGTTTGTCCTATCTGTGCCGATGAGGAGCGTGACCGTTCGGTTATTTGCGTCGTTACTGATGCCCGTACTGTGCTCGCAATGGAGAAGGTGCGCGAATATCGCGGCACGTATCACGTTTTGCACGGTCTCATCTCCCCGATGAACGGCATCACACCCGAGCAACTCAAAATCAAAGAGCTTCTCGCACGTGTCGCAACTGGGGAGGTAGGCGAGGTCATTGTTGCCACCAACCCCACAGTCGAGGGCGAGGCAACGGCAATGTATCTTTCGCGCTTGCTTCAACCCTTCGGTGTGCGTGTCACACGACTTGCATACGGAGTTCCTGTGGGAGCCGACCTCGAATACGCCGATGAAGTCACCCTCTATCGCGCCCTCGAGGGCAGAAGAGACGTGCATTGAGCGCCAATATAATAAGGAAGAAAAACGGATGCGTCATTTTGAATGCGTCCGTTTTCTGTTTATAAAAGCGAAGCCCCGCACAAGGCGGGGCAGGGGATTATTTCAAGATACAAACGTTTGTAACTGTTTTATAACCGAGATCGGTAGAATTGAAAGCACCGCTTTTATTTTTGTCAGGGGTATTGGGCGTTTGTGTATCATCAACCGGCAAAGCTCCTTTTTCGAGTGCGGCATTGGTGACAAATTTGAAAGCGTATTGATAAAGTTCTTCGGTCTCATATTCGGGCAAAACAGAAGTCACCACACAATTATTGATCACAAATCCGTGTGCATTTTGCAGTCCACCATCGCTCAGACCAATCAAACGATTACCTTTGAATATACCGAACATAAATACAGAATGTTGTGTATTTCCAATAATGTCTCTTTGATGAAGTTCATGCTTCAAATACTTGAGTCGGGGTGCATTGCTTCCTCTGTTTGGATATCTTTCCGCATAGAATTTGGTAACAAGGTCAACATCCTCATATTTGATAAGTCGCATAGAAATATCCTCGATGGGGGAGAGCACATACGCTTCTCCGTTATATACGTTGCTTTGACGGCGCTTGATGTTGCCAATGACTACTCCGCGTTTTGCAAATTCGTTTTTGATGACCTCATCAGATTCCAAGGTGTACAGTACCATATCAAAACGCTCATCAGAGAAAATTTTCTTGTACTCGGCAATTTTATCCCAATCATCACAAATGATATCGCCTTCAAATCGATTATCCCATTCGGTGAACCAAACAAAACCGTCTCTAAAATCTTCACCGTTATACAGTGCGGCACCACCGTTGACACGGAAGCAAACAGCAGTATATCCATAGCGAAGTGCATCGGTTTCCAATAAGTAGTCAATCACTTCAGCACTGTCGGCAAGCTTAAAGCCCTTGAATTCGTGCAGAAGTCTTGCACCAATGGTATCGTTATAAAAATCACCGTAATAGGCTTCTACCTTTTCATATTTCTTTCTGTATTCACTTGGTGACATTCCATATTGATTTTTGAAAGCTCTCGAAAAACTTTCGTGTGCTTCATATCCGCAATCCAGAGCGATATCGAGAATGTCGTTGTTTGTTCCTCGCAAAAGATGTGCCGCCTTTTTCAGTCGGCTAAAACGAACGTACTCCATAATATTGAATCCGGTATGCGCAAAAAAGATACGGTTGAAGTAATCCGTAGAAAAGCCGGCATGGTTTGCCACATCCTCAATGGTGATATCGCTTTTCTTGTTTTGGGATTTTATATAGTTTAATGCTTTTGTAATAAGCTCGCTATTTTCCATTGAATAGCCCTCCTAATTTTTCATTCAAACGTTCAGCTGTATGTTTGTGATATCATTATAGCATATAGTTTTGAATTTGTCTTGACAGAAAGCGCGGAGTTGCAAAAAAACTTTTCGAAATCTCCCTCGCGCGTACGCATATATAATAGGAAGAAAACCGCACGTTTTTGTGGCTTTTGACACATTTTCGCATCGTTTTGCACTTTTTTACAAAAAAGTCGTCCTTTTTGTCGTATAATTTTAGGGCAGAACGTCAAAAATGAATAAAAAGGATAAAAAACACAAAATTCCCACTTGACAAGCGGCAAATATCGTGTTATAATATCGCAAGTCGCCTCGCGCGATGGATGTTTATCACAGCCCCGAAAAAAATATCAAAAAAAGTGAAAAAACTTTTAAAAAAGGTATTGACAAAGTGGTTTGGATGTGGTATAATATCAAAGTCGCTGCGCGAGCCGCGACACACGGTCATTGAAAATTGAACAACAAGAGAGAAGTACAAAGCTAAAAAAATAGTATGTGTATTGGATCTCGAACAATTCAAAAGAGAATACTACTCAAACAAAAAGTAAAATTGCTAAGAGCAAA
>JAZOMJ010000091.1:0-6885 GCA_045653865.1 Eubacteriales bacterium | reverse complement strand
GGTCAACCTACCGCCGTGGAAACGTGGCTATCACGGGCGCATCTTTTGCCGATGCCGACACGCTCTCTTTGAACAAAGAGGATGTCAACATCCTGCTTTTGCACGGTCAAGAACGTAAAAGCGCAGGTGTTGCAGGGGAGGACGTTATTCACCTTGGTCGCTTTAAAAACAAAGGCATCGACTATGCGGCACTCGGTCATATTCACGAATACCGAGCTATTCGCCTCGATACACGCGGCATCGCTTGCTATAGCGGATGCTTGGAGGGGCGCGGCTTTGACGAATGCGGCACCAAGGGCTACGTTATTTTAGAGGTCGACGGCAGTCGCATCTCACACCGCTTTGTGCCCTTTGCTACGCGCACGCTTCACACTGTGGAGTGTGACGTCACGGGCTTTTCTTCAGGGCTTGAGTTGGAAGAAAGAATGCTTGCGTCAGTTGCCAATATCGCATCCTGCGATATGGTCAAGGTTGTTCTCACGGGCACAAAATCTGCCGAGTCGACTCTTGATTTGGCACATCTGCGTGGCGTTCTTGCCGAAAAATTCTATTTTGCAAAGGTCAAGGACGAAACACGCCTTTTGATCAATGCCGAAGATTACGCACACGATATTTCGCTTAAGGGCGAGTTTGTGCGCCGTGTAATGGCTTCCTCGCTTTCCGAAAGTGAAAAAGAACGCGTCATTGCCTGCGGTTTCCGCGCTTTGTCGGGAGAGGAGCTTGGCATATGAAACTGATTAGACTACACGTTGAAAACTTTGGCAAGCTGCAAAACCTTGATTTTTCCTTTGATAGAGGATTGAATATTCTCTTGGAGGAAAACGGATGGGGCAAGAGCACACTTGCCGCTTTTATCAAAGCAATGCTTTACGGCATGCCTGCCAGCAGTAAGCAATCCCTTGACGAAAACGAACGCAAAAAATATACCCCTTGGCAAGGGGGGGCCTATGGCGGAAGCTTGGAGTTTTCCACCGCATCCGGCAAATACCGCATCGAGCGCGTTTTTGGCGCAAAAGAGAGCGGTGACAGCTTCGTGCTCTATGACCTTGCCACCAACTGCGAGAGCACGCGTTATTCCTCTCGCGTAGGTGAGGAACTGTTCGGCATTGATGCCGACGGTTTTGCGCGCACGGTCTTTCTCTCGCAACACGCTGTTGTTTCCAAGAGTGATAATAACACCATCACCGCTAAGCTTGGCGACCTTCTCGACGACGTTGATGACATTGGCAGTTTTGACGATGCCATGGCGGCACTTGAAAAGCGCAGAAAGTATTACAAAATGACGGGCGAGAGAGGTCGCATTGCCGAAATTGAGCGCGAAATTGCAAGCCTGCGTGCGCAAATCGAGCAACTCACGCGCACCGAGGATATGATGCGCCAAAAAGAGAGTGAACTTTCCGCTCTTGGCGAGCGTATGCGAGGGGCGAGTGCATCGGTGGAAGATGTGCGTACCCGGTTGCGTCGTGCAGGTGTTGTGCGTGAGCGTGCCGCTCATCTCACCCAAAAAGAACGCATGGAAAAGGAGCTTTCCGCCCTTGAGGAATCTGCGCGCAAATTGGATGCACGTATGAGGGGAAAGCATCCCACCCCCGATGAATTGGAAGAAAAGCGTCGCCTTTTGGATGGTATCTATCAAGCGCGTGCACGCGCAAACGAGATTGCATCCATTGGTGCGCAAACCGAAAAATATGAAATTTTAAAACCCGAATTTGCAGGAAGATTGCCAAGCCGTGAGGATTTTGAAGCAATGCTCTCTGCCAATTTCGAGCTGCAAAACATCGCCCATCGCGAGGCAGGCTTGGGCACACCCACCGAAAGTGCCGCCGCTCGTCACTTTGCAAAAGTAGCACCGCCTGCCGAGGCTGAAGTGCAATCTGTTTTGCAGGCACTCTCTGCCGAAGAAGAGGCACGTGCCGCCAAAACCGCGCAAAAGGGAAGCGCAACACGCACAACCGCAACGCTCTTTGCGGTGCTTGCCGCACTGCTTTTGGTTGTGGGATTGGTCACCACACCGATTTTTATTGGCGTGGCTGTTATTCTTGCAATTGTGGCATCTGTCTTGTTCTTAAAAAAAGATGCACAAAACGATACCAACAATTCTGTATTCCCCAAGGCTTGCGAACTGCTTTCTCGCTACGGATTTTCTACCGATGGAAATTTGCGTGACCGATTGACCGAGCTTTTGCTTTTGTCCCGCCAATGGCGTGAGTGGGAAGCCACCGAGCAAAAACGCAACAAATCCCTGCAATCCCTGCGTGCGCAAAAGCAACAACTGTTGCGCACCTTGCAAGAAAAATTCCGCGTGTGGGATATCATCCTGCCGCCCAAAAACGATTACCGCGACGATATCGAAGCCTTGCGCCGAGACGTTTCCCGATTGACGCGTGCGGCATCCGAAGCCGAACAACGCACACGCCGTCGCGATGCGGCAGTTGCCGAGCAAAAACGCTTGCAAGCCGAGCTGACCCCGTTCTTGCGCCACTTTGACCCCGATGGGACAATGAAGCCTGCCGAGTGCATCAATCGCGTAACCGAGTGGGAGGCCGAATACCGTCGCACAATCTCCCGTATTCCGCAACTGCGTGAGGAGCTTTCTCGCTTTGTTGCCGAAAAAGGACTCACCGCTCACAATGCAGAGCAAGCCGAAACATTACCCGATATCGATGCGCTGACAACTCGCGAGCGCGCCCTGCAAAAGGAGCTTGCCGAAATGCAGAGCAGTCAGGTTGCATTGCAAAGCCACATTGGCCGCTTGGCAACCGATGTGGAAAGACTCCCCGAAATCGAGGCGACCGTTCGTGCGCTCGAAGAAGAACTCCTTGTAGCACGTGCCAACAGCGCAACCGTTGCCAACACCGCACAGTTTTTGGAGGAAGCCAAAACGGGACTTTCTACGCGCTATCTTGCCGATATGCAGGCGAGCTTTTCGGGACTTCTGCAAACCTTGATGGATGGGGAAGCACCCGAATCGGTGATGGATACATCTTTTAAGGTAAAGCTTCGCCAAAGCGGCAAAACCCAACATCCCGAATCCTTGAGCCAAGGCTGGCGCGATGCCGTTGCATTTTGCATTCGCCTCTCTCTTGCCGAGGCGTTGTATGGGGAGGGCGAAAGACCGCCCATTATCCTCGATGATCCCTTTGTCAATCTGGACGAGCGTCGCTTGGAGGCGGCAAAACGTCTCTTGGTAGCACTTTCAAACAAGTATCAAATTTTGTATTTGGTCTGTCACGCCGAACGGAGGTAGTGCAATTGAAAACTTTAGGACTTTATGTGCATATTCCGTTTTGCCGTAGCAAGTGCTTGTATTGCGACTTTTGCTCTTTTCCTCGGCAGGACGAAGAAAGAATGACAGAATACGTTGCCGCACTTTGCCGCGACCTCAAAAAACATGCCCCCGACTGCCGCGATTACATTGTAGACACAGTTTTTCTCGGTGGCGGAACCCCCACAACACTCCCTGCATACTTGCTCAAGGAGCTTGTGGGTGAAATCTATAAAAACTATAACGTATCCCCAAATGCCGAAATTACTGCCGAGTGCAATCCCGTCACGGGTGAGCGCGAACTCTTTGCACGTATGCGTGCGGCAGGTATCAATCGCTTGAGCATCGGTTTGCAAAGTGCGCACGAAAAAGAACTCAAAGCGCTGGGGCGTTTGCACAATTTTGATGTTTTTGCCGCCTGCTTTGCCGATGCACGCGCGGCAGGATTTGATAACATCAGTGTAGACGTTATGTCGGGCATTCCGCATCAAACGCCCGAGAGCCGCCAAGAAACCCTGCAAAAGGTCTTGGCACTCGCTCCCGAGCATATTTCTTCCTATGACCTCATCATCGAGGAGGGAACGCCATTTGCCCGTCGCTTTGATATGCTCCCGCTCCCAAGCGAGGAGGATACCCGCAAAATGTATCTTGATGGCATCGATTATCTTGCTCAAAACGGCTACCGTCAATATGAAATCAGCAACTTTGCCCGTCCGGGATACGAGTCTCGTCACAATCTCAAATATTGGAACTGTGACGAATATCTCGGTTTTGGCGTAGCTGCACATTCGGATTTTGGTGGTGCGCGCTTTGGCAACTCGCGTGATATTGAGGAATATCTTAAGGATCACGACATCACCGAAGAAAGGGCCACTCCCGACGTGAGTGAGCGCATCAGCGAGTATGTTATGCTCCGCTTCCGCTTGTGCGAGGGCGTGGATGCTTCGGCATTCGAGGCGCGTTTTGGCATCTCTTTTGAGGAGGCGTACGGCAAAAAGTTGGCACCTTTTGTAAAGCAAGGGCTTGTTTTGCACGAGGATGGCAGATATTTCTTCTCGCAAGAGGGAATGCTTGTCAGCAACACCGTTCTTGCCGATATTTTAGATTTTGCAACCCAAAAATAAAAAACCACTTGACAAGTGCACGAATTTCGTGTACAATAATGACAAATACTATTACAAGAAAAAGAGGAAACTGACATGAACGAAAACGAACGCGAATTTTTTACGCTGGTTGATGAAGACGGCACCGAAATCGAATTTGAAAAAATCGGTGAAGTTACCATTGGCGAAAAGACCTATTTTGCAATGATTCCCGCAGAGGCTGCCGACAATGCACAAAACGATGGTGGTTTTTGTGAGTACGTAGTGCTCCGTCTTGACAAGGACGAGGATGGCGAAGATACCCTTGTTACTGTTGACGACGACGAAGAATTCGACAACGTAGCAGACGTATTTGACGATATGTTCTCCGAGGAGATCGACTACGACGGTCAAAACTAAAAATGAAATTTCCTGCTTAGTGCGTGATGGTTCGGTGATTTGTGAACCTACAATTGATTAAAGGAGTCCAAGGCAGATGGTGGTTTGCAGACCTCCCGTTTGCGCGCATCGATTGACTTGTCTCGGCCGCAAAACGGATGCTGGGAGCAGTAAAGCCGTCCCGCGGACACCGCCCTGAACTACAGGGTTCCGACGGCCCGACCACACGGCTCGGCGGGGTTTTTAGACTTTTGCCACATGGCAAAATGCAGTTATATTCGCCTCTGGCGAGTGAAAAAGCATTGGAAACCGCAGTGTTTCCAATGCTTTTTTTTGTGTGAGCCAACCGGATTTCAATGACAAAAATGTCCAAAATGTTGACAAACACGCGCGTGTGTGCTATACTATAGACACAGTTAGATCAATTCAAACTGAAAAGGAGAAAAGGAAAATGAAAACCAGACTCAAGTTACAACACGTTTTGTCAATTGTTTGTATTGCTTTGTGTATGTTTATGCTTGCCATATCCGTGTCAGCAAATGCTGCAAGTCAAGCAAGCTCGCAGGGCGATTGGGAGTACGAAATGTACGGCAATGGGGTAGCTCTTACCGGCTATCTCGGCAACGCATCCGACGTTTATGTTCCCGCAACCATTCATGTTGATGGAACAGACTACAAAGTATTGAAGCTTGCCGACGGCATCTTCGAAAACAACGATAGCATCAACAGTGTGACGCTTGGCGCAGGAATCCTTGAGATTGGCGCGCGAGCATTCTATGATTGCGACAACCTTGTTTGCGTGCTGATAAACGAGGAACTGACAACCATTGGCAATGAGGCGTTTTATGGTTGTGATGCTTTCAACTCCTTTATTATGTACAAGTCGGTGAAATCCATCGGGTCCGATGTTTTTGGTGGATGCCCCAAGGTTGTTGTATGGTGTAGTGTTGGCACCGTAGGCTACGATTATGTTGTTTCAGGCGGCATTTCCTACGAGCTTCTTGACACCGAAATCGGCACACCCGAAACCTTTGAAATCAACGGCCTTACCTATTACATTCAGCAGGGCCTTGCCTATCTCATCGATTCGGATAAGAGCCTTACCGACGTAACCGTCCCCGCAACCGTAAAAGGTGTACCCGTAGTCGGCATTTACGGAGCATTTAGAGAGAATTACAACCTAACCAAGGTAACTCTGCCCGATGGCATCAAGTTCATCGGTGAGTATGCGTTCTATTATTGTTATAATCTTACCGAAATCAACCTTCCGCAGTCGCTTACTACAATAGGGGATTATGCGTTCTACTATTGCTACAATCTTGCAAATGTTGCTTTCCCCGAGTCACTTACTACAATAGGGGATTATGCGTTCCGCGATTGCTACAATCTTGCGAATGTTACTTTCCCCGAGTCACTTACCAAAATTGGTTCCTATGCATTCTATTATTGCAATCGCTTTACCGAGGTAGTCATTCCGGATTCTGTTAAGAATATTGGTAGTTGTGCTTTCTATAATTGCTACAACATCGAGACATTGGTTATCGAAAACGGTGTAGAACGAATCTATTATGCGGCTTTTTATAACTGTGATAAGCTTGTCGAGGTAGTCATTCCCGGTAGCATAACATATATGGACTCGTATATTTTTGCATATTGTGATTCACTTGAAAAGGTAACCATTGAAAGCGGAGTTACAAGCATTTCATATAATACATTCTATAACTGTCCCAAGCTTACAATCGTAAATCTCCCCGAGACGATTACTTATATATCTAGTGAAGCCTTCGCGCAATGCACAAGTTTGAAGACTATCCTGATCCCCGAGAGTGTAACATCTATTTCTGATTCTGCTTTCTACGTTACCACAATTCTTGTTGTTTACAAGGATTCTTATGCGCATCAGTTTGCGGTGAATAATGATAGACTTTACTCCATTTACGACGGTGTCAATCTGCCCGAGGTTTATGATGAGAACGGTCTTACCTACTTTATTGATAACGGTGAAGCGTATGTGATCGATTCGGATAAGAGCCTTACCGACGTAACCGTCCCCGCAACCGTAAAAGGTGTACCCGTAGTCGGCATTTACGGAGCATTTAGAGAGAATTACAACCTAACCAAGGTAACTCTGCCCGATGG
>JAZOMJ010000090.1:0-10543 GCA_045653865.1 Eubacteriales bacterium | reverse complement strand
CAATGTTGTTGTAGTGCATATAAAATGCCTTTTGTGCCTCGGTCATGCGAAAGAATTGCACACCGCCATCCACTTCTTCCAAGCGGTCAATGCCGCGCGCAATGCTCGATAGTTGCTCAAATGATAATTTCATAGCATCCTCCATATATGAAACGAAAATAATCGTTCTTGTTAAGGGTATTATACCACAGCGCACCCCATTTTGCAAGCCTCTTTTGCAATTTTCTGCACCCTCTGCCAAATTCTCCCTTGAATACCCCAAAGACCATACGTCAATACTTTTTTTGGAACAAAAAACGGGGATTGGGGGGCAAAGGATGTACTATAACAAAGTGGAAATTTGTGGGGTGAATACCTCAAACCTCAAGGTGCTGACAGATGAGGAAAAAAGAGAACTGCTCTTGCGTATGAAAGAGGGGGATGAGAAAGCGCGTGCCGAGCTTATCAACGGCAATTTGCGCTTAGTGTTATCGATTATTCAACGTTTTACAAGCCGAAAAGAGAACCTTGATGATCTTTTTCAAGTGGGCTGTATTGGGCTTGTCAAGGCGGTGGATAACTTCAATACCGACCTCGACGTTAAGTTTTCAACCTACGCGGTGCCAATGATCATTGGTGAAATTCGTCGCTATTTGCGCGATAACAATGCCATTCGCATCAGCCGCTCGGTCAGAGACCTCGCCTACCGCGCTCTGCAAGCGAGAGAAGAGCTCATCGCCCTGCACGAAAGCGAACCGACGGTCGAGCAAATCGCCAAGCATCTTGACGAAAAGAAAGAAGCGGTGGTGCACGCCCTTGATGCCATTGCAGAACCGATTTCTCTTTACGAGCCCGTTTTTAACGATAACGGTGATGCGCTTTATTTAATGGATCAACTTTCCGACTCATCGTCAGGGGACGAGTTATGGCTGGAGAACATCGTTCTGCGCGAGGCGATGATGCGCCTGAACGAGCGCGAGCGCAAGATCATCAACCTACGCTTTTACAAAAACAAAACCCAAATGGAAATCGCCGAGGAGATCGGCATCTCGCAAGCACAGGTCTCCCGCCTCGAAAAAGGTGCGCTGCTAAAGATGCGGAAGGAATTATAAAACACCGCCCGTGGTTTTGCCACGGGCGGTGTTTGTTTAAAGTTTATCTGTGAATCTTTACAAGCCGTTCAATATTCACTGCCAGCGCCTCAACGAGCGCATCCACATCCTCGGTGGTATTGTAGTGGCTAAAGCTTACGCGCAGAGCACATTCGGTCTCGTCCTCGGTCGCGCCAAAGGCGAGCAGAGCACGGCTGAGCTTTTTGGAGTGTGTCGAGCAAGCCGAGCCGCCGGAGACGCAAATGCCGCTCTCGGAGAGCGCGTGCACCATTGTTTCACTCTTGATGTCCGGGAGGGAGAGCGAAAGAATGTGAGGCGCGCGTGCACCTGTGGGGATGTTAAACTTTACAGGGAGAGCCGAAAGTTTTTGTTCGGCATAATTGCGAAGTTGTAGCAGATGGGGGAGATGTGTGTTCAAATTAGAAAATCCATACTTTGCCGCAGCACCAAAAGCAACAATGCCAAGCACGTTTTCGGTTCCCGAGCGGAATCCGCCCTCTTGACCGCCGCCAAGCAGAGTGGGAACAATGTCACGGCGTTTGAGAGCCGCCTGCGAGACGTAAAGAGCACCCACACCCTTGGGCGCGTGAATCTTATGACCGCTGATTGTGACAAGGTCTGCCTTGATGGCATCGGGAGTAAATCGACACTTTAGGTATCCCTGAACCGCATCGGTGTGTGTTACAATATCGGGGTTTTGTGCTTTTGCCAAAGTAAACGCTCGTTTGAGGTCATACATCGCACCCGTTTCGTTGTTCGTCATCATCATAGAGACGAGGAACGTGCGTGCATTGAGCGCATTTTCGTATGCTTTCCAATCCAATTCACCGCCGCGCGTGGGAATGCGAACGACCTCAAAGCCGTCCTGTTCCAAAGCGATCATTGCTTTATCTACACCCGAATGTTCGGAATCGGTGGTAATAATGCGACCGCCGCGGCGACGTTCTTTTGCGTATGCTGTGCCAAAAATGGCTAAATTGTCGGATTCGCTTCCACAGGAAGTGAAAATAATTTGTCCGGGAGAGAGTGTGCCGCGCAATCCGAGCGTTGCCGCAATTTCGCGGCGGGCATCCTCCACCAGTTTGCGTGCCGCTTGACCTGCGGGGTGCAGAGAAGAGGGATTGCCAAAGGTATCTATCGCCTCGGTGAGTTTTGCTTTTGCCGCGTCGCACAAAGGCGTGGTTGCGCTGTTGTCAAGATAAATCTGTTTCATAAAACCTTTCAGCGGAATGTGAGGGCGGCAATAATCGCATCCACGTCCGCACGATTCGTGTCAAAATTTTGGGGCAGAGCGGTGTAGGTCAAGTTGTAAATCATACTCTTATAGCCTACAATCACCTGCAAATAGCGATAAGTGACACCACCAACGGTGTATTCATACTCATATTGCATAGCCTTGCCGCCGCCAATGGTGATTTCTGCTTCGCCAAGGCGAGTATATTGACCACCGGAGGTGACTTTCATCAGATCTTCGCTTTTCAAGAAATATTCTTTAATGCTAATTTCATCTGTAGGAAGATAAGGAACAAAGCTAATATAGGAGCCATCGGGAGCAGTTGCGGCACAAACGGTGTTGGTTTGCTCGACCGACCAAGAAGAGGGAACAAAGCAGTAGTATTCTGCCTCGGCATCCGAGGCAATTTGCATACCTGTCGGGATGGTGATATCGGTGGGGAAGTTTTTGGTAGATTCTGCAGGAACATACGGCTCACCGAATTTGAAGTTTTCCAACATCTTATTTACATCATCCATACAATAGGTATAGAGTTGCTCGGTGGCGGTAAAGGAGAATACATAAAATTTGCTATCCTTTTTGGCAATGATGTGCAAAAAGTGTGTCATTTTGCCTGCAACGGATGCAGAGTAATGGTATTGCTTTGCATTTACACCGCCAAGGGTAGTCGATACGCAATCTTCCTCATGGCGTTGAACCTCACCTGTTGCCATCAGTTTGGTTTGTGTGAGAATGGTTTTTTCAAAGTAATAATCCACCATGTGGGATGTGTTCTCACCAAACGCCGCAAGTTCTGCGGCAAGAGCCTCGTCAATCGGGTATTCAGCAACGCTCACGGCAGATTGATCCGACACGTTGTAATATGCACCCGAAATACCGGGCAGAATTTGCAGACTCCAAGTTGTTGGAACATAAAGGCGATAGGTTGCCCCTTGTGTAGTGGCACTTTGCATACCCTCGGGAATGTCAGATTCATCATTGGATGCGCAGGAGACCGCTGCGAGCAGGGTGGCTATGAGCAAAAGCGCCGCAAGGACGCGCAAAATGTTTTGTTTTTTCATGTAGAAAACCTCTTATTCATTCAAACTGCATACATTGTATCACAACTTATCTGAAATATCTACGTCTTTCTGTAAATTTTTTCAAAAAGATTTCACAAAATTCATTTTTTGTCGAAAAAAGGTTGCCAAACTGAGGGATTGTTTGCTATCGACAAAGAATTCAAAAAGGAAATAAAAAAACAAAAACAAGGGATAGCAAGTGTGCTATCCCTTGTTTTTTGTAGATTTACTTTTCGATGATATCAATCATATATTTGCCAATCTCGGCAACGTGGTTCAAAGCCGCAGGCATGAGTTCATCGGGGAATCGGTTGTAGTAGTATCCGCCAATTTCAAAGTTGAGCGTGCCTTGATAATTGATGTCGCGAAGCGCCTCGGCAATCTCGCTCCAGTTCATCGGCTTGTCAAAATCAAAGGGAGCAGAGTGGTTGTCACGTTTGCCGTCAACCTCGTGGGCGTGAATGAGCTTGACTTGGTCGCCAAGCTTGCGCAGAGCGGTAGCGGGGGTATCGTTTGTATCGTTGCCCGTGAGCACAAAGTGACCAAGGTCGGGGCAAGCGCAGAAGCAGTCGGGATCGATCATATTGATGTATTCGAGAATTTCCTCGGGACGAGAGCAAACGCAGGGGCGAATAATGCCCTCCTTGTCCATACCCCACATGTTCTCCATACCAACCTTTATGTTGTACTTTTTGAGGTAGGGAACAAGCTCCGCAAAAAACGCTTTGTTGAGCTCGCGGCATTCTTCAAGCTGCTCGTCATAGAGTCTGCCAAGAATGTTCAGAGGGTGAATAACAACGTAAGGAGCGCCAAGCACGTGTGTGGCAATAATGGCGTTGACGGTTGCTTTGATCATTTCCGCGCGCAGCTCCCCTGTATAAACGCCAACGGGACCAAAGGCGGCGTGGGTTTGACCAATCAAAACGCCTGCCTCATCGGCATATTTGCGAATTTCGGAGTAGTATTCAATAACCTCTTGTTCGGTGCGGCGGGAGTTGGGGCGAGCATCCATTTGCGCGCGATTGCCAATCCAGTCGTCAATATTGTAGTCGGCAGCGCGAATGCCTGCATCGCGCAGCATTTCAAACATCTTTTTTGCACCAAAACGAGCTTCCAGTGCCCATGTGCTAACACTAATCAACATTATTTTATCCTCCAAATTATTGATTTTCAAATCGAGCAATCATTTTTTTGCCGATGCTTGCCAAATGGCAAAGGACATTCGGAATTTGATCGTCGGGAACATTTTCAAAGTATTTCGGTCCAATTTCAAAATTGAGCGTTCCACCGTAGTGAATGTCATGCAAAGCGTCAATAATGTCATCCCAATCCATCGTACCAAAGGTGTAGGGAACAGTGTGGGTATCCTCGTGTTTTCTCACCTCGTGAGCGTGTATGATCTCCACGGTACCGCCAAGTTTGCGTAAAGCATCGTCAACGGTATCATTGGTATCATTGCCCGTCAAAGCAAAGTGACCAAGGTCAGGGCAGGCGCAAAAATGCTTGTCTCCAAGTTCTTCAATCAAAAAGAGAATTTCTTCTGGGCGAGAGCAAACACTTGCGTGAATTTTCTTGTTGCTGTCATAAACCCACATGTTTTCAATGCCGATTTTTACATCGTATTTTTCAAGATGAGGCAACAAACTGCGATAAAACTCCAAATTGAGCGCTCGACATTCTGCGGTCTCAGCATCGTAAATGCGACCACCGGTTTTAAAGGGATGAATAACGATGTGCTTGCAATGGAGCAGATGCGCTTGCAGAATGTTTTTGCGCGTCACTTGCAGATACAAATCGGGGTGGTTGGTATAACCGGGTGTACCAAAAACAGCGTGCGTTTGACCGACGAACAGACCAATGGAACGAATGTATTCATACATTTCCGTGTAGTAGTGATACAATTCGTCCTCGCTCATAGAAAAGGCATTGGTTGAGAAAAAATCCTCGGCTGTGGCGCAACGGTCGTCAAGGTTATAGTCGATTGCATCAAAGCCGGCATTTTTTATCATTTCAAAGGCTTTTCGGTAACCAAATCGCTTTTCCAAATGATAGGTACTGATACTCAGCTTCATCTCGACACCTCCTCTGTTTTTTACTATTATAGCACTCAAAAAGAGGAGTGTCAATAGGATATGAACATAAAATAAGCCATTCCCATACAAAAAAAGGATGTTGTGGCATCCTTTTTTTAGCAAAAGGGGAATGTCACTTCGGCGCTATGGCAAATTTCAAGGAAATTTGCAGTGCGATTCTGCGAATCTGTTACCCGCACCAAACAAAAAAGGGGCTTGAGTATCTTAATGAATACGGATAACAGGACTTTCACTCTGCACAAGCGCCTCTGCTATTCAGCAAAAGAGGAATGACACTTCGGCGCTATGGCAAATTTCAAGGAAATTTGCAGTGCGATTCTGCGAATCTGTTACCCGTACCAAACAAAAAAGGGGCTTGAGCCCCTTTTTTGTTTGGTACGGGTAACAGGACTTGAACCTGCACGAATGAACACAAGATCCTAAATCTTGCGCGTCTGCCAATTCCGCCATACCCGCATTTTGCAAGCGAGAAGGGCGGAATTCACCACCCATACTCGCCAACGTAACTATTATACTATATTTACATCTTTTTGTCAAGATATTTATTCTATTTTTGCACCCATTCCGGTTAGTTTGATGTGCTTGAAAGCGTGCTTTGATAATATGCTACTGCAAGATCCACTACCATACCGTAACTGCGTGTACCTTGCACAGCTCCTTGACTTTGCAAATAAGCATTGTTGGTTGCTTCGCTGATGTTGGCTACGGTATTTTCACGATATTTTTCAAAAAACTCACTATATGCTATGCGTTCATTGACAATGGTTTTGGGGAGTTTAGCATAGTTGTCTTTGTAGAGTTGTTTGTTTGCCGAATACAAAGAGGAAATGACATATTCATAAAGATTAAGCGCACCGCTGTAGCGAATATAGGCATCATCCGACTCCATACAAACGAGAAATGCAACAAAGTTTGCTTCATCCTCGCGTGCGATGCCGCGTTGATGTGCAAGCTCGTGTGCTGCAGTAAAAGGAATGGTGTAATCTGGGAAGTTGACATTGATGTTCGCTTCCCCTGTAAAGAAGGTGTAAATTCCGGTAATGTGTGTATAGGACATCGGCTCACTCAGCATAACGGGTTTTACTTTAGAGTGAAAATCATCAATAAAATCATACTTTTCACACGCTTTATCGTAAGCTTTCATCAAAAGCGTATTCATTTCGGTGTAGGAGTAGGGCATTCGGGAAGCTCCCGTTTCCATAAACAGAATATCCTTTTCCAAAACTTTCAATTCTTCCAAAAGGATATTGGCGGTTGTATAAAGTTCCTCACCGCTTACCGGTTTGCGTTCAAGACCTAATTTTTGGTCGAGCGTGTGTGCATTGTATCCGGGAGCAAAATTCCACACAAACACGTTGAACACCATGCACGCAATACAAAAAATGCAGGCAACGTAAATCCACATTTGGCGCATGGTTTCGCAATGATATTTTGCACCTATCACAATGACGGTGATAAGAATAACAGGAGAAAGCAGCAATAGCATTTCGGCAAAGGAAAAGGGAATCCAAGCGGTTAATTTTGCCATTACCATTCTGCCTACAGTACCTATAGAGCTGTTAAAAGCATCTGCAAAATCGGCATTGAGGCGAAATACAAGATATAGGATTGCGCTGATTGCCGTGAGTGCGAAAATAACAATGCAAGCAATCGGCAAACGCGGTTTTTCATTGGTTTTTTGTGTATTCATCAAGAACTCCTTGTGCAAGAGATTTTGGGAAGCAAGCTTTTATCAGTTTGCGTATATCCTCGCAAAGCGGTGCATAAAAGCTGAGCTCTTCCTCGGTTATGGGGTGAGGAAAAGACAATCCATATGCGTGTAGAGCGTGTCGATCAATCAAAGGGGAAGGCGTGCCGTAAAGATCGTCACTCACCAACGGATGCCCTGCATACGCAAAATGAACGCGGATTTGGTGGGTTCTTCCCGTCAGGGGGCGAACAAGAACAAGAGTGTAGCCGTTTTCGGTGGCGAGCACGCGGTATTCGGTGCACGCCGCATCGGCATCGGGAACGGCGGGAGAACATACCTCGCGAACGATAATGCTCTCCTTTGTACGATGTAGAGGAGCGTCAATCACACCCTCGCGCTCTTTCATTTCACCCATCGCCACGGCAAGATATGTCTTTTGAATCTTGCCCGCCTGCATCGATTGTGTCAGTTTTCCTGCGGCACGCTTGTTGCGCGCAATTAGCAAAAGTCCGCTTGTGTTGCGGTCAAGACGATTGATGGGGCGAAAAACAAAGGGAATACCTTCTTTGGCATAGCGAAATGCCAGTGCATTTGCCACCGTGTCGGTGTAGTGGTCGTGCGAGGGATGCGTAGGCATGTCGGCAGGTTTCGAGGGCACAACAATGTCGGCATCCTCATAAAGAATATCCAACGGCAGATCCACGGGAGCAAGAGCCGTTGAGGATTCTTCATCTTCCACCGCAAGAGACAGGCATTCACCCATCTTCAAAATGTGGCGCACGGTCACGGCTTTTCCGTCCACGGTGATGCCGAGGGGGCGATACTTAAGAGATTTTATCATCTTGGTCGATAATTTCAATTCGACTTGCAAAACACGGCGCACGCATTGCCCATCAAGCGCTTTGTCTATTAAAATATCCATCTGTCGCCCTCCTTTTTTGTCGGTTAATTTATATTATACCATCTTTCTTTGGATTTTACAAGAACAAACCGTGATAGAATTGAAATTATTGTGAAATATCGCGCATATCTCTTGCATAATGCCAAAAAATGTGGTAAAATGATAGCAGAACTTTTTGGCAAAGGATGATGCTATATGAACATAAAAAAGATACTTGCAAGTCTTGTCGCTCTTTGTTTACTTGTGGCAAGCTTTTCTGCCTGCGGTAATCAAAAGCCAAATACAAATGAAACCGAATCCACCACCGACGCACCTGTGGATACTGCTCCCGTGGTTGTGGAGGATGCAAACACAGATTTTTGGGTAAAAAATCAAGCCGGCTTTGATGCGGCAATAGAGGGAACCGCCGACGATTTTGAAATAGAAGTTGTCAACGGTGAGGTTACCATTCTCTCCTATACGGGAACCTACGAGCACTTGATGATTCCCACAACCATCAACGGCTTGCCCGTTACAACCATTGCCGACGGTGCCTTTTCTCCTGTCGAAAAGGAGCCCACCGAGGAAACACCCCCCGAGGGCGAAGAAAAAACAGAGGAAACCCCTCAGGTTGCACTGAAAACCTTGATGATTCCCAATAGCGTTACCACCATTGGCAAGGGCATTCTTTCAGGATGTAAGAGCCTGCACAGCCTGCAAACACCCCTGATGGGGGCTAACCAAGAGAGCAAACAATATCTCGGTTATCTCTTTGGCGCAACACGCCACGAGGATAACGCACGCGATGTTCCCGTTTCACTCAAATGTTTGAAGATTACAGGCGAATGGGAGACTATGCCGGCATACTCGCTGTTCGAGTGCAACGACCTCGTTTGTCTCGCTCTTCCCGAGGATGTAACGGTAATTGAAAAATTTGCACTGTATAAGTGCGAATCGTTGAAACAAATCGACGGACTTGCGTCCGTGATCACCTTTGGTGATCGTGCACTTATGGACTGTTCCTCTTTGCAAAGTGTTACCATTTCTAATCAAGCACAAAGCATTGGTTTTGGCGCGTTTGAGGGATGTGACTCTTTGGTGGAATTAACCCTGCCTTTTGTAGGGCATACGGCAACAGAGAACACCTATCTCGGTTACATTTTCGGCGCGGCACAGCCCGATTTTGCAAAGGGATTTTACCCCAAGACTTTGGCACGCGTCACCGTAACCGAGTCTTGCAAAACGCTTGACAATTACGCCTTTTTTGAGTGTGAATCGCTCAAAGAGATTGTTCTCCCCAATGGACTGACAAGCATTGGTGTGCGTGCTTTTTACGGTTGCATCCGCTTGTGGAGTGTTGCAATTCCCAACACCGTTACCACCATTCGCGAGCTTGCATTTGCCTATTGCGATGCGCTCACAACCATTCATTTTGGCTCGGGACTGACAACCCTTGGCATCAACGCGTTCTACAATTGCGATTCGCTTACCGAAATTGCGTTGCCGGTATCTCTCAAAGCCATTCCCGCATCCTGCTTTGCGGGATGTACTTCCCTTGTTAAAATCGATCTTGGCGGTGTCCTCGAGGTAGGCGACCAAGCCTTCCGTCATTGCAATGCCGTAACAACTGTTACTGCAACAGAGCAAGTGCATTTTGGAAAGGGAAATGACACAGTCAAATTTGTTTTGAACGGAAAATAAAACAAAAATAAGAGCACCGCCACGGCGGTGCTCTTATTTTTTATGGATATCTTATTTTTCAACCTTGCACAAATAATAGGTCGCGGTGATTTTGCCGTTTTCAAAACTTACATCACAGCATTGTTTGCGAGAAGAAGAACCGATCAAAACCTTAAAGTGGTCGTTGTCAATCCACTCGGTGTTAAAGAAAGAGGAGTTGCTTTTTGCAAAAGCAAACAGACGACATGCATCATCTTTTCCTTCTGTAGTAGCGGTTATGCGAATACGTGTCAAGCCGCACGCACTTTCCGAAGAACCGTAAAGGAGAGTTATAACATTGTTGCCCTCAGGGGATGTAAATGTAACCTCGTGTTGATTTCTTTCCATTTCCGCAGAAATTTTATCAACCACTTTTTTTACAGCAATGCCGGTGGCAACACCTGCTGCAATGCCTGTAACGCCTGCAATAATACCAAGAACAACTTTTTTATTCATAATGCACCTCCAAAGTGATAGTACCATTATTATAACACAAACAAATAGATTTGTAAAGAGAAAATATGTATATAGGGAATACTTTTTTAAAATAAATGTAAAAAAAGCGCAAGAAGAAAATTAATGTAAGAAAAAAGAAAAAATGTTTCAAAAAGGGCTTGACAAATGATGATGAGTATGCTATAATATTCAAGTCGGCACGGAGAGATGGCTGAGCTGGTCTAAGGCGCACGACTGGAAATCGTGTTTAGGCTAATACCCTAACGAGGGTTCGAATCCCTCTCTCTCCGCCAAACAAACAACAGAGGATGCGCGTAGC
>JAZOMJ010000089.1:0-11067 GCA_045653865.1 Eubacteriales bacterium | reverse complement strand
AACGCAAAGTGGGCATACGTTGTAGGCGCAGCTATCGCAATTAAGAAGGGCTGCACCAAGGCTGCTGACGCCGCTGCCGCTATCGGTATCGGTTTGCAAAGCTTCTGCATCCCCGGTTCCGTTGCTGAAAACCGTAAGGTTGGTCTCGGCCACGGTAACCTCGGCAAGATGCTCCTCTCCGAGGAGACCGAGTGCTTCTGCTTCTTGGCAGGTCACGAGTCCTTTGCAGCTGCAGAGGGTGCTATTAAGATCGCGCTCAACGCAAATAAGGTTCGTAACAAGCCCCTGCGCGTTATCCTGAACGGTTTGGGCAAGGATGCAGCATACATCATCTCCCGTATCAATGGCTTTACCTACGTAAAGACCGCATTTGATCCTTATTCCGAGACTGTTAGCGTTCTCGAAGAAAAGGCATTCTCCAAGGGGCCCAGAGCTGACGTTAAGTGCTACGGCTCCGATAACGTTCCCGAGGGCGTTGCTATCATGAAGCTTGAAAACGTTGGCGTTTCCATCACCGGTAACTCCACCAACCCCACTCGCTTCCAACACCCCGTTGCAGGTACCTACAAGAAGTGGTGCCAAGAGAACGGTGTTAGCTACTTCTCCGTAGCATCCGGCGGCGGCACAGGCCGTACCCTCCACCCCGATAACATGGCTGCAGGTCCTTCCTCTTACGGCATGACCGACACCATGGGTCGTATGCACTCCGACGCACAGTTCGCAGGTTCCTCCTCCGTTCCCGCCCACGTAGAAATGATGGGTCTCATCGGCGCTGGTAACAACCCCATGGTTGGTATGACTGTTGCTGTGGCTGTTGCTATCGAAGAGGCAAGCAAGTAATCCTTGATTTATATGGCTTTTTGAGGCTTTCTTGATTTCTTGAAATCATTGAAAAGATCTTTTTGCTTAAAATCATAAATAAAAAAGTTGGACACATCATAAGCGTATTTTCGTCTGTGATGTGTCCAATATTTTTTTGTTTTGTTGGATTATTTGTAACACCTTTGTAACGCCCTATGTTATATAATACTCTTGCCAGATGTTACTCGCCAAGCTCGTAATGATGTTGCTCCCGGTGGTCGCAGTGATGTTACTACTTATTTTTTTTAAAAAGTATTGACAAAATACCACCAAAAATGTTATAATTCAATCACGAACAAAAACGTTCGAATTTTTAGGAGGAAACAAACCCCATGAAAAAATTAAGTCTTTTAATCACTCTCTTGCTCTGCGTTACCATCACCGGTGTTTATGCTGTTTGGACTTACGCAGGCACCAATGACATCGCTGACGTTTACGCTGAATCCAAAATCACTATTGCTGACGTTGAGTTAACCGGTGCAAATGGTACATACACCATCTCCTCTAATCTCATTCTTGTTGTTGAACAAGCAAACAACGACCACGAAGCAAGACTTGATTTCCTTTCCAACAACGACCAACCCATCTACCTGACAGTTACCTTTAAACCTTCTGAAAAAGCAAGCCAAACTATTAAAGATAACGCTGTACCTTCCGAACTCTACTTCGGCACAACCACTGAGATGCTTTACACAATAGATGCCAACGGCAACTACGATCCCAACGGAACCCCCACTCCCATTCTCACTTTTGAAAACCCCGGCAATCAAACGTTGGACAACCTGATTGTTTGGGTCGGACCCGATTCAAACGGTGTATTTTCCTACACCATGAATGAGGAACAGTTGAGAGCTATGATTTCTCTCTCTCAAACATTCGTTTTGGACACCAAGGCTGAGCACGACGCATTCCATCTGGCTTTGAACGGAAACATTGTAGCACGCGTTACCGATGGTATCGTTACAGAGGACGCCCCTGCTGTTAACCCCTAAAGATAACAACCAAAAATAAAATTTATTGATAACGGCAAAAGGTTACCTATCTCTTGCCGTTATCACTATGACAAAAGGATTATACCAAATGACGGATTATGAAATGTACACATTCATATTGTGTTTAATCGTGTATATTTTGCTCACCTCTCTGTCGGTGGCATGTATTTCCATCATCACCAAACAAATGCTTCGCATTATACGTTCCGGCCATGATGATCCACGCATTCTTCACGAATATGATATGGAATCGAAAAAAGGAAAACTGAATAAAATTGGGCAATTCCTTTCCGGTGTAGTGTCGGTTGTGGTCTGTCTTGCTTTTTTTGCAATGTTTGCTTCTTCGCTGTTTGTCAAAAACTCTACGGAACTGCTCAAATACACCAACAATACGGCATACCACGTAGTAAAAACCAACTCGATGGAAACCAAAAACGAAAAAAACACGTATTTGGTTGCAAACAATTTGAATAATCAAATTAAAACATTTGATATTATTCAAACCCAATCCCTCCCCAACGAAATGGATTTGAAGCTTTATGACATTGTTGTATATGAAGTGAATAACATATTGATAGTACACAGAATTGTGGAAATTGAAGAACCCAATGCACAACATCCCGACTGCCGCTATTTTAAGCTGCAAGGTGACGCTATTGAGTCCCCCGATAGATTCCCCGTGCTTTACGGTCAAATGAGAGCCATTTACACCGGCACACGTGTTCCCTTTATTGGTAGCTTTGTGCTCTTTATGCAATCTCCTGCAGGTTGGTTGTGCATATTGTTGGTATTGGTAGCTATGATTGCAACCCCCATTGTGGAACGCCGCGTCAAAGAAGAAATTGAAATGCGCCTTGCTCTTTACAACCGCATTCCCGGTGGACCTTTCCCTAGTGGAGGAATGTGGGGATGAGAATGCGTCTGACACTCCTATTTTTGTGTATGCTGTTGGTTTTATCAACCGGTGGTGTTTACGCCACTTGGAAATATGCTAGTCTTCCTGTTCAAGACGTGGAAACCGATATCCAGATTCAATTAAACGAATTTGATTACACACCGGATATGCCCGTAGGTGAAGTTTCGCTTTTGCAAAGATTATCCGATATTCTCAACAATCTCTACGAGTTTGAAAACAACGACAATTTGACATCGCGAGAATATTTGCTGGAGCGAACCATTCGACAAGAGTGGAGTCCCGGTGACCCTCCATACGTTGGCAGTATGGAAACATGGGACAACAAAGGTGAATATGCCGACGAAGTCAACGCACTGTTTGGCGACATTTTGGACAATGAAAATTATCACGTTTCTTTTATTTTAAAGAATGAAAATCTCATAGGCCCCTACGATGGTTTAAATGAAATTGCCATTTACTCCACCTCGGACCCGCTTGATTATTCTCCCGACACCCACACAAGCGGTGAAATTGTGGGCGTATATGTAAGCGTGTTTACACCGGTTGTTGACGAAAACAACAACGTTATTGGATACGAGCTTCTTTGTGATTCCATGTACGGATTTTGCAATGAAATCCACTACAACGACAATCACCCCGATATTCCCTCTTTTTCAACTACCAACTGGAGAGACAACATTGTGTATTGGCACCACTCACTTGACACACAACTCATGCCCGATGATGCAACAAGTTTGGATGGACAATCATTGTACAAATACGATTATGCGTCCTACAACTCCGGGTTGTACACCTACCCGGGTTATCCGTGGGGGTACACCAATGTTTGGATTCAACCCAATATGGGAAAAACCATGTCGCAAAAGCTTTATGAGCTATTGGAACAAAAAAACGCCGGAATGCAGTAATGCAACCGGTAAAACGATTTTATAAAGCAACAAGAGCACCATCAGCCGATGGTGCTCTTGTTGCTTATTTATGGTCTTTTTTGCACCACGTGGTGCAAAATTCAATCAAAACAAACCCGAAATTTTGCCGTCGTCATCAACGTCGATGCGTTCGGCGGCGGGAGACTTGGGAAGTCCCGGCATGGTCATAATGTCGCCTGTGAGGGCTACAATAAAGCCTGCTCCTGCCGAAACCTTAACGTTGCGAACCGTGACTGTAAAGCCCTCTGGCGCGCCCAATTTGGTCATATCGTCGGAGAAGCTGTATTGCGTTTTTGCCATACATACGGGCAGTTTATCAAAGCCGAGGGATGTGAGCTTTTCGATTTCTTTCTTTGCCGCAGGCGTGATGACAACACCGTCGCCGCGGTAGATATTTTTCACGATAGCCGCAATTTTATCCTCAATGCTACCCTCAAGCGAGTAAGAGAAGCGGAAATCGTGGGGCTCTTCGCACAGACGAACAACCTCCTCGGCAAGTGCCATGCCGCCCTTGCCGCCCTCTGCCCACACGGTGGAGAGAACAACGTTTACTCCAAGTGCGCGACATTTTTCGATAACCAAATCAATTTCGGCATCGGTATCGGTCGGGAAACGGTTGACTGCTACTACGCAAGGCAGTCCGTAAACATCCTTGATGTTGGAAACGTGGCGCAAGAGGTTTGGAATGCCCTTGTCGAGAGCTTCAAGGTTCTCTGTTCCCAAGTCGGTTTTTGCAACACCGCCATGCATTTTGAGCGCGCGAACGGTTGCTACAACCACAACGGCATCGGGATCGAGTTCTGCCATACGGCATTTGATATCGAGGAATTTCTCGGCACCGAGATCGGCACCAAATCCTGCCTCGGTGATGGCATAGTCGCCAAGCTTCATTGCCATTTTGGTGGCAATCACCGAGTTGCATCCGTGTGCAATGTTGGCAAAGGGACCACCGTGAACAAATGCAGGAGTGCCCTCAAGCGTTTGCACGAGGTTGGGTTTGAGCGCATCCTTGAGGAGTGCTGCCATAGCGCCAACCGCGCCCAAATCGCCGGCAGTTACCGGTTTTTCGTCATACGTGTATGCAACAACGATGCGAGAGAGGCGCTCTTTGAGGTCAGCAATCGAGTTTGCCAAGCAGAACACCGCCATAATTTCGGATGCCACGGTAATGTCATAGCCATCCTCACGCGGCACACCGTTGACGCGTCCACCAAGACCGTCGGTTACAAAACGAAGCTGACGGTCGTTCATATCCACGCAACGTTTCCAGGTAATGCGACGGGGGTCGATATTCAGTCGGTTGCCTTGATAGATGTGGTTATCAAGCATTGCCGCGAGCAAGTTGTTTGCCGCGCCAATGGCGTGGAAGTCACCTGTAAAGTGCAGGTTGATATCCTCCATAGGAACAACTTGTGCGTATCCGCCACCTGCGGCACCGCCCTTGATGCCAAAAACGGGACCGAGAGAGGGCTCGCGCAATGCTACCACGCAGTTTTTGCCAATGCGGCGCATACCGTCGGCAAGACCAATGGTGGTAGTGGTTTTGCCCTCCCCTGCAGGAGTGGGGGTGATTGCCGTTACAAGTACAAGCTTGCCGTTTTTGCGCTCGCCCTTTTTGAGGAGCGCATAGTCAACTTTAGCCTTGTATTTGCCGTACTGTTCGAGATATTCTTCATCCACGCCCGCGATTTTGGCAATCTCGGTGATGGGTTGCATTTTTGTGCTTTGTGCAATTTCAATGTCGGTTAAATATGCCATAGTATGCCTCCGTTAAGAGAATTTTTACTGTGGATTTAAATGCTTTATATCCTATTTGCTATCCGCTCTCTTGAGAATCCCGAACGAATGTTTGTGCACCTTATAGGATCTTCAAAAAAGCCGATATGTTGGTAATTTTGTACACAATACGAAGATCCCCTGTCCTTCCCTAACCGCGGCAGGTGTTCGCTTTTTGCGCTCTCCGTACTCTAATAAAAAACGCAAAAGGGAGCACCACCCCTCAAAGGAATTGTGCGCCCAGACGGTTGGTTTAAAAGGACTCCTGCTCCACCGTGGTGGTCACACTAATCCGTCAGTCGCAGAAATCCTACCGTTGTGGATATATTATATCACGCGCGCACACGTTTGTCAAGTAAAAATGTGTTGTTGAAACGTTAAAGATCTATACAAACCCAACAAAACACTCCCCCGTTTTCGCAGTATTTGATGCGTTTGATCTTGTTTTATATGAATTTTTTGTAAACTGTCGCAAAACTTCTTGACTTCACTGTGATAAAGTGGTAAAATGTTTATAAGAACGAGAAAGGAGATCTCCCATGACAAAATTCCAATCAAAATCCATCGACCGCTTGTTTGAAGTCATTCTTGAGTTAGAGACAATTGAAGATTGCTATCGTTTTTTTGAGGACATATGCACAATCAAGGAACTCGAAGATATGGCGCAACGTCTTGATGCCGCCATCCTTTTGGATGAGGGAGAGAACTATCAAACAATTTCTCAAAAAATCGGCATCAGCACAGCTACTATCAGCCGTGTAAGCAAGTGCCTGAAATATGGCGACGGATATCGCTACGCCCTAGATAAATTGGCAGAGAAAAAAGCACAAAAAAATGATTCTTAAAGCAATAAAATGCTCGTTTTTTCGCACAAAAACGCATATACGTAGTGCAAAAAACGGGCTTTTTTGTTTTTCTTCCCATTTGTCTCAAACAACACCTTTGCTTCTTACGCACCACAGATTTCAGCATATTGTTTAGCGCGAAAGAAGCGTTTTTCAAATGCCTGATTTTTTCAAAAATGCGCCACCGTTTTGACTGATTGTTCTGCAATCACATTTTTTTATCCGCTCGTGCAAAATTACCAAAAAGAAAAATACAACCTGATTTACAAAACGCGAAAAGAAAGCCAAAAATCTTGGGATTTTCACATCGCTTTTACTGTATCCAAAAATCGAATTTTGGTAAAAATCACATAAGAGGAGGGATGCCCCTCTCTTTTTTTGCGTTCTTTTGTAACAATACACCAAACTTTTGTTTGCAACTATTGTGCACAATGCTGATTTTTCGGTCAAGTTATCTAAAAAAGGAAAATAGTGTTGCTTTTTGGAACAAAAAGGTGTTATAATATATATATTATAAAAAGCACGAAAAATATCGCATTAACAGGAGGAATGTAGCTATGATTTACGATTTGCAGAAAGCAAGTATGTGGAAACGCATTTCCGCCTTTTTATGCGATATTATTCTTTTTTGCATCGTTGCCGTTGGAATCGCCCTCCTTCTTTCCTCGCTTTTGGGTGTTGATGCCCAGCAAGAAAAAATGGTTGCCACTTGCAACCGTTATGCCGAGGAATACGACCTCGATGCCTTTTTAACGAAAGAAGAGCTTGATGGCGCAATTTTCTTTTCCGTTACGGAGGAGCGCCGCGCGACCCTAACCGAGGCGCAACAAAAAACCTTGCAAGCCGCCGCCGATGCATTGGAAAAAGATGAGGATTACCTCTATGCTTATTCGATGACGATACAACTCAGCCTGCTCATCATCACCTTTTCCATTTTGTTCACCCACCTCATCTTGGAATTCACTGTTCCGCTATTCTTCAAAAACGGTCAAACACTTGGCAAAAAGATATTTGGTGTTGGCGTGATGCGTATAGATGGCGTAAAGATTTCCCCTGTTGTCTTGTTTGTGCGCACAATACTCGGTAAATATGCGGTAGAAACCATGATTCCGGTGTTTGCCCTTATTTCTATTTTTGTGCTTGGCACCGCCACCATTGTTACATTGGCACTTTTGTTTGTGCTGATTGTGGCGCAAATAGCACTTTTGATCTTTACAAAGGAAAACGCACTTTTACATGACATACTGGCAGGAACAGTAACCGTTGACTTTGCCAGTCAAATGATTTTCGATACTCCTGAGGATCTTTTGGAGTATAAGAGAAAGCTGCACGCCGAATCGGTGGCAGAAAACACACAAAACTCGTAAGCAAACAAAAAATTATATAAACGGACAGAAAGGAAGTCTTGTATGAAAGTTGTATTGGAAAACGTAACAAAGATCTTCCCCCCTCGTAACAAACGCGAGAAAGAGTTCATGGCGGTAAATGGTTTTACCTTTACCATTCCGGATGGCAAGCTCATTGGTTTGCTTGGCCCCTCCGGTTGTGGCAAAAGTACCACGCTCTACATGATCAGTGGCTTGCAAAAGGTTTCGGGCGGTAAGATTTACTTTGGTGACAATGATGTCACTAACCTCCCGGCAGAAAGCCGCGGAGTTGGTCTTGTGTTCCAAAACTACGCACTCTACCCCCACCTTACGGTTAAGCAGAACATTTTGTTCCCTCTGCAAAACCTCAAGGGTCCCAACAAACTCTCTAAGACAGAGATGTTGGAAAGAGCTTACCAAGCTGCAAAACTGGTGCAAATTGATGAGTTGATGGAAAGAAAGCCCAACGCCCTCTCCGGCGGTCAGCAACAACGTGTTGCAATTGCCCGCGCGCTCGTTAAGATGCCCGATGTACTCCTTTTGGATGAGCCCCTCTCTAACCTTGACGCGCGTCTGCGTTTGCAAACACGTGAAGAGATCCGCCGCATTCAAAAAGAAACCGGCATCACCACCATTTTCGTAACTCACGACCAAGAAGAAGCGATGAGTATTTCGGATATGATCGTTGTTATGAGAGACGGCGTTGTTCAACAAGTTGGTAAGCCGCAGGATGTTTATGACAACCCCACAAATCTGTTTGTTGCAAAGTTCTTGGGTACTCCTCCCATCAACGTATTCAACGGCAGAGTGATTAGCGGCAAGCTTTACATCGGCAACGAGTGTGTACTTGATGTTACCGGCGTAGCCGATCAACAAGTAACTGTAGGTATTCGTCCTGAGGGCTTTATTCCTGCAGAAGACGGCGCTCTTACCTGCAACCTTTCTAACCTTGAAATCATGGGTCGTGACGCCAGTGTTGTTGCAACACATCCCGACTCCTGCAACCCCACTATTCGTGCTATTATTGACGGTGATGTTAAGATTGACACCAATTCTCCCACCGTTCGCTACAATTTGAAACCCCACAAGGTATTCCTATTCAGCAAGCTGAACGAGAAGCGCATTGAGATCCCCGCACATGTTCAAAATGACTTCTTGACAGCCGTACTGAAAAAGAAATACACCTAAAATTGAGGTGACACGCTATGGTAGGAAGTAAAAAACCGTGGAAAGCGTGGTTATATCTTTCCCCTGCTATCGTGCTTTTGCTGATCTTTACCGTATGGCCGATCTTCAACACGGTTCGCATGGCTTTTTTGGAAGGCTATAGTTCCGCTGCTCTTGTCGGTGGTGAAACATTTAAAGTAGGATTAGGAAACTTCAAATCCGTTGTTGACTTTGGTGGTTTTGCTAACTGCCTTGCCAACACAATGCTTTTGTGTGTATTAACCGTTCCGATTTCCACTTTTCTCGCATTACTTATTTCGGTTTGCTTGAACGCAATCAAACCCTTTAGAAGACTGTTGCAAACAATCTTCTTCCTCCCCTACGTAACCAACTCTATTGCAATCGGTATGGTATTTGCCGCTATGTTCAACATGGTTGGTAACAACTTTGGTAATGAAAACCAAATCATCATCACTGCAGGTATCATCAACAACATCATCGAAGCTATGGGCGGTGACCCCATTAACTGGATCAACCCCGCGTCCACTAAGTTGGCAAATATGGCTGTTATGGTTATTTACATTGTTTGTAACGCACTTCCCTTCAAGATTCTCATTTTGTTGGGTGGTTTGCAAAGTGTTAACAAGCAATACTATGATGCAGCAAAAATTGACGGCACATCTCGTCTGCGTACCTTTACCCACATCACTGTTCCGCTTCTTTCTCCTATGATCACCTACGTTGTTATCACAGGCTTTATTGGCGGATTTAAGGAATACTCTAGTATTGTTGGTATCTTCGGTGATACCATGGGCCCTCCCGGCACCACAGACAGAAACAACCTCAACACTATGGTCGGTTATATTTACAGAGCGATCGAAAATAGCGACCAAGGACGTGCAAGTGCCGCTGCACTCATTCTGTTCGGTATCATCTTCGTGGTCACTATGCTGAACCTTTACATCAGCAAGAAGAACACGCACTATTAAGGAGGTGGCAACATGACAGAATTACAAAAATTCCTATTGGAAAGACGTCTGGAAGAAGAAAAATCGCGCCAACGCGTTGTGCGCATTGTTTCGCAAGTGTTCTTGTATCTCTTCTTGGCAATTATGGCTCTCATCATTGTATTCCCCTTTTACTTCATGTTGATCTCCTCTGTAAAGGATCTCTCCGAGTACAGACAAACCGTACAAACGCTTTGGCCTCAACATGTTACAATGACTGACCCCAGCGAAACCATCATTTCGGTTCCGAGAAACTATGTTAGCGCATTTAACACCGCGAAGTTAAGCACATTGTTTGTGAACACCCTTTACGTTGGCGTGGTTTCCACCGTGCTTTCACTGGTTATCACAGTTATTTCCGCATTTGTTTTTGCTCGTTTGGAATTCAAGGGCAAAAATGCAATGTTTGCCGCTCTTTTGGCAACCATGATGATTCCCGGTGAACTTTTCACCATTACCAACTATCAAACCGTAAGTAACTTCCTTGGTTTGAAAACACTTGGTACATCTTTGCTTGAAACCAACCGTGAACTTGGAGAAAAATTAATTGAAATGGGCGACTGGAAATACTCCTTTACCGTTTTGATTGTTCCTTTCTTGGTTAGTGTCTTCTACATTTACTTGCTCCGTCAAAACTTCTTGCAAATTCCCAACGAGTTGTATTTGGCAGCAAAGGTAGACGGTACCAGTGATATCAAATATCTTTGGAAAGTTATGATCCCCCTCGCATTCCCCACTCTGATTTCCATCACCATCCTGAAGATGATGGGCGCATGGAACTCCTACGTATGGCCTCGCTTGGTTGCAAACGACGATGCGCACAGTTTGATTACAAACGGTTTGCGTAACGCCTTTACCTCCACGTCGGGTGACGTAGATGTACCCGTTCAGATGGCTGCTGTTGCCATCGTATCCGCACCCTTGTTCCTCGTATTCATCTTCCTTCGTAAGTACATTATGAAGGGCGTTTCGAGAAGCGGTATCAAGGGCTAATACACACCACAGATAATTTACGGTCTTTTGACTGTACATTATAAAAACAAAATCAATGTTAAAGAAAGGAATTCTTGCAATGAAAAGAAAACTTCTCTCCCTGTTGCTGGCGATCGTAGTGCTGGCACTTCCCATGCTTGCAGCCACCTCTTGTAACCTTGGTGGCGACACAACCACTACCCCTGCAACTACTACCCCCGAAACCACCACCCCC
>JAZOMJ010000088.1:0-14564 GCA_045653865.1 Eubacteriales bacterium | reverse complement strand
ACGCCCATCAACCCCGCGGCTCGTTACTATCCCTCCGAGTTCATTCAAACGGGCGTTTCTACCATCGACGGTTTGAACACCCTCGTTCGCGGACAAAAGCTGCCTATCTTCTCGGGCTCGGGTCTGCCGCACGCAAACCTTGCGGCACAAATCGCCCGTCAAGCAAAGCTAAGAAACAAGGATGATAAATTTGCGGTTGTATTTGCCGCAGTCGGTATCACCTTTGAAGCAGCCGATTTCTTTATTTCCGACTTTAAAAAGACTGGTGCAATCGACCGTACCGTTCTCTTTATCAACCTGGCATCCGACCCTGCAATCGAGCGTATTTCCACGCCTCGTATGGCACTCACTGCCGCAGAGTATCTCGCATTCGAGTGCGATATGCACGTTTTGGTTATCATCACCGATATCACCAACTATGCCGAAGCTTTGCGTGAGGTTTCCGCCGCACGTAAAGAGGTTCCCGGTCGCCGTGGCTATCCCGGTTACCTTTACACCGACTTGGCAACCATGTACGAGCGTGCAGGCCGTAAAATGCCCTCTGAGGGTTCCATCACCATGATTCCGATCCTCACCATGCCAGAGGATGACAAAACCCACCCCATTCCCGACTTGACAGGTTATATCACCGAGGGACAAATCATTCTTTCTCGTGAAATGTACCGCAAGGGATATATGCCTCCCGTTGACGTTCTGCCGTCTCTGTCCCGTCTTAAGGATAAGGGTATTGGCGAGGGCAAAACGCGCGAGGACCATGCCGCAACACTCAATCAGCTCTTTGCCGCATACGCACGCGGTAAGGAGGCTAAAGAGTTGATGGTTGTATTGGGTGATGCAGCTTTGTCTCCCATCGACCGCCTCTATGCTCAATTTGCAGATGAGTTCGAGTCGAGATATATCAACCAAGGCTTTGACGAAAACCGTTCCATCGAAGAGACACTCGACCTCGGGTGGGAACTGCTCTCCATTTTGCCAAAGAGCGAAATGAAGCGTATCAAGCCCGAAATGATTGAAAAATACTGGCCTAAAAAGGACTAATTACGGATCTATTCTATCGGAAAGAGAGGTGACAGACGAACATGGCAGAATTGAGAGTCAATCCCACGCGTATGGAAATGAAGCGCATTCAAACGCGCTATCAAACCGCACACAAGGGACATAAACTGCTCAAAGATAAACGCGACGAATTGATGAAGCAATTCCTTGACGTAGTACGTGAGGATAAGGCTTTGCGTGAGCGCGTAGAAGCCGCCCTTGGCAAGGTATATCAATCCTTTACGGTTGCCAGCGCGGTTAGTAGCCCCAAAATGTTAGAGGAAGCCCTCATCTGTCCCAAAAAGGAGGGCGAGCTCTCCGTCGAATATAAAAATATGATGAGCGTCACGGTTCCCGTGTTCCATCTGCGCGTGCACGCCGAGGGGGGAAGCGATAGCTATAACTACGGTATGGCATTCACCTCGGGCGAGTTGGATTCTTCCTTGCGCGAGCTCAACGATATTCTCGAGGATCTCATCCGCTTGGCAGAGCTTGAAAAAACAGCGCAGCTCCTTGCCGAGGAAATCGAACGCACACGCCGCCGTGTAAATGCACTTGAATATATCCTTATGCCGCAGTATCTCGCAACCATCAAGACCATCAAAATGAAGCTTGACGAAAACGAGCGCGGCAACACAACCCGCCTTATGAAGGTCAAGGATATGATGCTGCAGGCGCAATTGACGCAAAAGCATACTGAAGAAGATGACGAATAAAGAAAAAGGTCAAAGCATTTACGATGCTTTGACCTTTTTTTCTATCCTAAATAAATGTTTCACCCAAGCGACATCTTCTTTTTCCAAAGCGCGTGTCAAGCGCAAAAGGAAGATATAAACAAAAAGCACCAAAAGGATGTGTAAAACAATCGCAAGAGCAGGCAAATCAATTTGCAACACGCTTTTCTCTAAGCAAAATCGCACAAGCGCAGTGGCGGCAACAATACAAAACAAGGGCTTGTAAACCCATTTGCAAAGTCGCACGGGTGTTCTGCTAATCATCAAAAGATGTGTAATACTGCAAACCGTGTTAAACAGCTCCGAGGCATAAATGGTTATCACATACCCAAAAATACCAAAGCGCGGAATTAAAATCAGTACCAAAATCAGCGAGAGCGCGGCATCGGCAATGTTGATTTTCATCGAGTGCAGTTGCTCACCAAGCCCTTTCATCATGGCATCGGTTGCCGTATCAAGGTACATAATGGGCACAAGAGGGGCGAGAATGCGAATATAATATCCCGCATCCGATCCCGGATAGAGTGCCGCACCAATCTCGCTCGAAAAGCAAATCAGCACTCCTGCCACGCCAAACGAAAAGAGAAGCGAAAGCGACCACACACGCGATATCATATAATGGATGTGCCTGCGTCTATCGTGCACCTCAGCCTCGGCAAGCTCGGGGACAAGCAATCCCGAAAAGGAATACATCAGCGCGGCAGGGTAAAGGATGATGGGGAGCGCCATACCTTGTATGCATCCATATGCCACCAGTGCGGCGGCATGCGAAGTGCCGCTTCGACGCAATCCCTCGGGAATGAGAATGTGTTGCAGAGTAATCAATCCCGACCGAATATACGCGGTTGCGGCAATGGGGAGGGTGATGGAAAGCAACTTTTTTCCATCTCCCACATCAAAGGCGATCTCTTTGCCAAGATGTCGCCCTTTATCCAAACGGTAAAGTAGCCATTCCAAAAAGAAAGAAAACACCTCTGCCACAAGTCCGCCAAGCACAAGGATGCGACAGGCGCTCTCCACATTTTTGGCAAAATAAAAAGTCAAAAGATACATCGTTGCGCCAATTTTAACGCCTTGCTCAAACACCTGCACCGCCGCATTCTTCCAAGGGCGTCGCATTGCCGAAAAATAACCGCCCCACGCAGAGGAAAGCGCAATGAGTGGGAGCGTGATTGCCAACAGCCGCAACGAGGAGATTGTTCTTTCATCCTTTAAGCAAACCCGACCAATCGGCTCGGCAAATGAAAAGAGCAAAACCGAGGCAAGCGAACCAAAACAAATGGCATAAATGGTGGCACGGCGCAAAATGCCGCTCACGCGAGCGGGATTCTCACTCTCCATTGCCTCAACGGTCAAGCGTGTAACGCCAAAATGGATTCCCGAGGTCGCCAAGGTAAGGGCAAATCCGTAAACTCCCGAAAGGATGGAGAACAGCCCCATCGCCTCGGCACCCACTCGCCCCGATACCACAACTCCAAAACTCACTCCAACCGTGCGCATCACAAGAGATGCCGCCGTCAGTAGCATCGCATTCCAAAACAGTTTTTTTGCTCGTGTTTGCATTTTCTACCTCACATAACTGAACTTGTCTTATTTTATGAAGCAAAAAGGAAAAATAGAGCAAAAAAGAATGATATCTTCCACAAAAGTGGGGATATCATTCTTCTTTTTCCAAATCGAGGGCGGCTTTATGCTTTTTACCTACGTGGCGACTTTGCTCCATAATAGAGCCACGCACAATGGTATCGGTTCCAAATCGATGACGCAAGCCGTCAATCAGGCGGTCGAGCTCCTGTTCACGCTCAAGGCGCGGGTTAGGGAACATCGAAAGCTGTGCCGAATCCTCACGTGTCAGTTGTGTCAGGGATACACCAAGCAAACGCAAAGGCGTTTTTCTATCCCACAAATCATTGAATAGGCGGCAAGCAACCTCATAAATTTCAGATGTGATGTCGGTGGAGCCTGCAAGATGTTGTTGATGTGAGCGGTCGCGGAATGCGTTGTCGCGAATGGTAACAGACACGCAAGCGGCTCTTTGACCGTCATTGCGCATACGAGACGCGCAACTGTCGGCAAGGGAGAGGAGAATGGGATAGGCTTCCTCAGCGGTAGTCAAATCCTTTGCAAGCGTTGTGGAGTTGCCGTAGCCCTTGGCTTCTTCGCTTTCTGCCAAAACAGGGGAGTTGTCAATGCCGTTGGCAAAACGGTGCAAGTGTTCACCCATTTTCACACCAAACACGGTGCGCAAGTCTGCCACATCAATGGCGGCAAGCTCGCCAATGGTGCGAATGTGCATGCCGTGGAGTCGTTCCGCCGCCGCGCGCCCAAGCGAAAAGAGAGATTCAACAGGGAGAGTCCACATTTTCTCGGGGATTTCTTCGGTGTAAAGGGTGTGAATTTTATCTGGTTTTTCAAAGTCACTTGCCATTTTGGCAAGCAGCTTGTTCGAGCCGATTCCCACGTTTACCGTAAAGCCAAGTGTGTCGCGAATTTCGTTTTTGATAGTTTTGGCAATTTCCAATGGGTCGGGATAGAGCCGTGAAGTGCCGCTCATATCAAGAAAGCACTCGTCAATAGAATACACCTCAACCACGGGGGCGTATTTGCGGCAAACGTCCATAAACGCACGCGAACACTTTTCATAAAGCGTAAAATCGGGCTTGGCAATATAGAGTTCGGGGCATTTGCGCAAAGCCATGGCAATGGGTTCACCGGTTTTAATGCCATACTGCTTGGTAGGGATAGACTTTGCCAAAACAACACCGTGACGCTTTTCGCGGTCGCCTCCAATGACTGACGGAATGAGACGAATATCCGCCTCGCCATTCTTTACGCGACGTGTTGCCTCCCACGAAAGAAAGGCGCTATTAACGTCGATGTGAAAAATCAACCGTGCCATAGCGCCTCCTTAAATCGTTTTGTTTTTTTAGTTGGGTAAGAGAATTGGGTCGTTTTTGAGAACATCTTGAATGATGTTTTTCTCCGAAAAAGGAATTTTCTCGCGACCAATCAGTTGATATTCCTCGTGACCTTTTCCGGCAAGCACAAGAATATCATCCTTTTGCAAAAGGGAAATCGCACAACGGATAGCATCCGTTCTGTCGGGAATTTTGATATACGCTTTTCTGTTTTCGCCAAATGCGGCGGCAATTTCATCAATGATTTTCATCGGGTCCTCGGTGCCGGGGTTGTCAGAAGTCAAAATCGAGAGGTCTGCCAACTCTGCGGCAACCTCGCCAAGCTCACGGCGGCGCACTTGTGTTCGCTCACCAACTGAGCCAAATAAGCAAATCAGCCGAGAGGGCTGATAGACGCGCAAAGATGTCAGCAAATGCCGCAAACTCTCTCCGTTGTGTGCGTAGTCAATGATGCAAATGGCACCGTTGGGCAGGGGAATGCATTCAGCTCTGCCGCGAATTGCCAATTTTTCAAGAGATGCCACCGCCAACGCAAGCGGTACTTGAAAAACACCGTGTGCTACCGCGAGAGCCAAGAGAGCATTGTAGATATTGTGCTCACCAAGCAAACGCAAGCGGCACTCCAATTCTTCGTTTTGCGTCATTAAGCGGAAGAGGGAGAACAATCCGCCCGCATCGCGCAAGGGGCGCATATTTTGCGCCAAATAATCAGCACATGTCTCTTTTTCCGAAACGGACAAGTTGCGCAGGGCAGTGCAACCAATGCGCATCAAGGGCGTTGCGGGGTCATCAATGTTCCAAATTGCATTTTGGGAAGCAAAATCGGTAAACAAAGAATGCTTTGTTGCGCGGTAATGCTCAAACGTAGGATGTTCGGCGGTTCCAATATGATCAAGATAGAGATTGGTAAATAGAACCGTTGCAAAATGAACACCTGCAACACGGCATTGCATCAAACCTTGCGAGGAGACCTCCATAACAACGGCACGAATGCCGCGGTTGTACATATCGGCAAGCGTTTGTTGCAGAGTTAAGGGATCGGGAGTGGTGTTGGCAGTTGTGCGCTCCACCGACCCGTAAGAGATGCCGTTTGTGCCGATGTATCCCGTAGGAATGCCTACCGAATTGAGGATATGCGAAATCATCGAAGGCGTTGTGGTTTTGCCCATGGTGCCTGTAATGCCAATGACGTGCATTTTTTGCGAAGGGTAGCCCCAAAGGGTACAAGCAAGCTCCGAGAGCGTCTTGCCACTGTTCTTGGTCAAAAGAAGGCACGCTTCACTCGGCAAATTCAGCGGTTCTTCTGCCACAAAAATGCGGCAACCGCGCTCATAAGCGCGAGGAGCAAGTATGTGACCGTCAAAACGAGCACCGCGAATGCAAACAAATACGCTATTCGCACTCGTTTTTTCAGAATGGTCGGTCAGCGTCGTAATTTCAAGGTCTGGAATGATGTCAAAGGGGAAGTGTTTACCCAAAAGAAGATAGGATTTCATCGAGCCACCTCCTCTCCATCAAACGAGGAAGGGAAGCCCACGGGAGTTTTGCCACACGCAAGAATGGTGCGATAAGCCAAAACATCAAGTGAGTCAACAAACAAATATTCGTCAAGACCTTGCTTTTTGATGAGAGATAACTCGGTGCAACCAAGTACAATTTTTTCGCATCCGCGCGCGCGAAGAGAATTTACCACACGCTCAAACGCGACCATATCAATGGGCTTGTTCTGCTTGATTTGACCAAAAATAATATCCGAAATAATTGCTTGCTCATCTTCTGTGGGCGTTACGCAAGTCAATCCGCGCCCCACGCAAAAACGCTCGTAAGCACCCGATTGAATGGTGCCAACGGTTGCCAAAAGCCCAAAGGTTGTAACGCCCGTGCGTGCAAGATGTGCGGTGGTTTCGTCAATGATGTTGAGAATCGGTGTTTTGCAACCTGCCGCAAGACCGTCATAAAAATAGTGAGCGGTGTTGCAGGGCATTACCAAAAGGTCGGCACCTGCAGCTTCCAAGCGATGTGCCTCGGCAAGCATCACGGGCAGGGGATCGGGAGAGGTTTTATCCAAAATATAAGCCGTTCTGTCGGGAGTGGTAGCACGGCTGCTGATGAGCATATCAATGTGGTCGGCATCGCAAAGGGCGAGGGTATGACTTGTCAAAAGCTCGCAAAAATATACAGTTGACATCGGACCCAAACCGCCAAGAACGCCAAGGTAAGTATATTTTTTCATGCCGTCACCTCCCCAAGAGGTGCTTCCTCGGCACCAAACCAAACGCGCTCCATCTCGGCGCGGTCGGCAATCACAAAGCGGCGCTCAAGCTCCTCGGAGTGATCCCAAACAAGTTTTGTGTAGTGCTCGTTGCAAGGGATAAGGTAAAGAATGAGGTCGGCATTGCCAAGTTGCTCGGCAAAATCGGCAAGTGCTTGCAACATCAGTTGCTCACCTTGGGTTTTAGCAATGCGATGGAATTTCATACAGAGGGAAAGGCGCATAGAGAAGGGAATTTTATCGCAAAAAACATGCGAAATAACACCGTGACGGCGATACATACGGTGCGCGGTTTCACTCGCCTCGGGCGTCAAACCGAGCAAAACGGGAACGATCGCGCCGGACAGAACGTCGTTCATAATATATTCCATTGCTCATTCCCCCTTTCTCGGTGAAAAATACTATATATAGTATATTATAACATAAACTTTCACAAAATAAAAGGGGGAAAGCAAAAAATATAAAAGAAAATTTTTGCAAAAACGCTTGCAATTATCCTTGTTTTTTTGTATAATAAAGGTAGAAAAAAGAAGGACTTTAAAAACATGAAAAAAGAAAAAATCTACCGCGTTTTCTCGCATCTGCCCGAGCTTGCAACCGAGCGTTTAACCTTGCGCAAAATGATTGTGGCGGATGCCTCCGATATGTACGAATACGCCTCTCGCCCCGACGTTACCAAGTACCTCACTTGGAATCCGCATCCCGACCGCGACTTTTCGCGCGAATACCTCGAATATCTTGGCAACCGCTATTCTGCGGGCATGTTTTATGATTGGGCAGTGGTCTATGAACCCGACTGCAAAATGATTGGTACCTGCGGTTTCACCGCTTTTCATTGTGCCAACGACTGTGCCGAGGTCGGTTACGTCCTCAACCCTGAATATTGGGGGCGTGGAATTGCTGTCGAGGCTCTCGAAAAAGTTCTCGAATTTGGCTTTGAGAACCTCGGTCTCAACCGCATCGAAGCAAAGTTTATGGAGGGCAACGATTCCTCCCGTCGCGTTATGGAAAAGGTCGGCATGACCTTTGAGGGCATTCAGCGCGAGGCAATGCTCATTAAAGGGAACTACGCCAACGTCGGTGTTTGCGCTATCCTCGCCTCCGAGTGGAGAGCGAAAAAGAGGAGATAATAAGCGTAAAATACACTTGTAATTGTTTTAGGAGATACCATATGAAAGAAACTCAGGATTTTGATTTTAATAAACTAATGGAAGCAATTTCTCAGTTGTCAGAAAAAGTTGATAAACTTGAGAATACAAAAGAGAATTCGGAAGAGAAAAAAATTGCGGCACAAGTATCCAATGTTGCTACAGCAGTTCAAAAAACGGGGTTAGAAGGAAGAATTGAAACCTTCCTTGGATTAGAGATTCCGGATATTTCGGCTGCTTATACAGCTATCAGACGTGCTATCGAAGAGTATTGCAAGTTTGTAAAGGGGTTCGACCTCAATGACGTATTTCTTCCGGAGGGTACAAGAAGAACCGAAAAGTTTAAGCTTGCAGGCATTGAGCAGGAAAGAATAGAGTTGCTTGATAAAATCTTTCTTGCAGGCAATAAAGGCACTCATGGCATTAATATTGAGTTTATATCTGATGAAGAGATACAAGCGCACAAAACGTTGATTCGCCAATATGTACGCCAACTAAAGTCGTGGGAAATGGCTGACATCGATAAATTAAATGGCAGATTACGATTTTGCACCGCTCAAGATAAGAGATTGCAAGAAAAATTGGATAGCGGAGAATTTGATACCGATTCAGAACAATTCCGAAGCATTCTTAATTTGTATTTCAAAAGAATGAATGAGTTTATGAACGATTATCATGTGGATATTAGCACCATTGATATTTGTTTCAAAAACCAACAAAATGTATATGATTATCTGCTTGATAAAAAGCTAAAAACAGGCGTAGGAACATTATCTGCAGGAGATAAAATGCGTTTATCCACAATATATGAAAAACAAGCAAAAGAAGGCGACTTTGAGGCTTGCTTGTGGATGAGTGATTATTATCGAATAGCAAATAACACACCCAAGAGCATTGAATATTATAAGCTGGCAATGAATACAGATGGTGCCGCAGATAAGATTCATCAATCTTCTAACGATGTCAAAAAACGAGCAGGATATGCTTTGTATGAAGCCAAGGAATACACTGCGGCATTAAAATGGATTGATAATATAGAGAATGATGTAGATGTTTCAATTTTAAGAGGAGATTGTTATTATTGCGAAAATAACGTTGAGGAGGCAATTCGCCAATATAGACAGGTTAATGCCGGTTCCCTCAAAGGTGATAATCGAAAAAAACTTGTAGCAAACAGCATTTATGAAACCGAACCTGAGGTAGCATTAAAATATTATACCTATTGTTCAACTGCTAATTCTGATCCGGATTTGATAATGCGCATTGCTGACTGTTATTTGAATTCAAATAACACTTCAAACGCAATTCGCTTGTACGAAAAGGTAATTTCTTTACCCAGCGCTTTCTTTTGGCGTCAACAAATTGCGCAAAAACTCGACGTGAGTATTTCCTTGAGTCAAGTAAAGTCTGCATTTGGCGCACAATGTGACGCTACCATTATCAAATTCGCGGATCTGTTATGGTTTAATGGAACGAAAAGTACCGCACTTGAATGGTATAAGGCGGTCAATTTAAAATATATTCCTTCCTATAGGCGACGTGAAATTGGAGATTATTATTTCCAAAATGAAATCATTTCAGGGGCCATTGCTTGGTATTTGAGCTATTTTGATGATAGCAGAAATTACGAATTTATAAAATCCAAAGCGGAACAGTTGCAAAATCGAAAGTATTATGCTGAGGCCGTTAAACTCTACGAGGTTTGTGCGTTAAAAATTAACGAGGCAGCAATCGCCAAATTTTTGGGCGAGTATTATGAAAATAATAAATATTTCCCCAAAGCGGTTGGTTGGTATGAAAAATACTACAGCATAATTGGTAAAAACAATTCGGTGGAAGCTGTAAAGCATATTATTAAATTGCACGAGCAAGCCGGAAATAAGAAGGATGCTATTCAATGTAAGGGAACGCTTGGCGATTTGCTGTTCGATAAGGGAGAAATAGAGCCCGCAATTTTGTTGTATAAAGAATATGTCGAGCTTTTCACGCAAAATATAGGTACAATCCTCAGACTTGCCGAATACTATTACTACCAAAATGAATATAAAGAGGCTGGAAAAATTCTTTCTCTCTATACCAAAACCGAAGTGTTGATGCATAAAGGCTTTGCATTGGCTACTGACGGTAGACTTTTTATTGCCCATAACCAGCATCTCTTTTTTGTTGAAAAACGAATGGTTGATAAGTTGAAAATCAAAAAACTCTTTCTTTCCAACAAAAAAGCTGCAACACTTTATTTGAATTACGCATCACCTAATGAACTTCCCAAAGAGATCGTGTTGTTCGAAAAGCTGCACAAAGATGATGTAATCGTCAAGACTTTGAAGACGCATTTCCCGAAGAAAAAAAGGGTAAAGAAGGTACAAAAATCAAAAAGCAGAAAAGTACAACAAATAAACAAAAAAGGTTACACAACTCCCAAAAGAAGAATGAATTTAGTAACATTTGCGCTATTAGTAGCTATCCTATTCATTGTTGCTGCTATTATTGTCAGCTTGGGAGAAGCAGGCGGTTTTTGGAAATGGACAGGTTTGTTTATTGTTTCATTTGCCGTTTTGTATGGAATGTATCGGTTTGGAGATTATTCTGATAAACAGATTCTTGGCATAATTTGTTGGATAACCATGCCAATAGAATATATGATAAAAGCGATTTCCGATTATCATTATGATCTTACATCTAAAAACTTTGAGTTTGTTGTGGTAGGAAAAGCTGCTGAGGTAGATGCTTCAATTGATTATTTAGGCTCTATTTTAGTAGAACCCATACCTGCGGCAATCGTAATTCTGATTATAGGGGTTTGCTTAAATAATAAGAGATAAAACTGTTTAATATTCAAAGAGTGGAGACAGAAGTTAATCCCTAAGGAATCTCGCTATTCTGGTTGTTGGTGTTGGTGGGATGTTTTTGTGTAAAAACAAGAAAAAAGCAGGGGATGAAAATAATCAACTATTTCATAACCGAAAAACAAACCGAATTAATTTGCACAAATATAATTCAAACGGCTATCTTCTTTGGAAGATAGCCGTTTCTGTATTTATTACTTTTCTTCTTTGCCAAGCGAATCGGTCACAGTAACAAGTGCCTTACGCTCGTAGCAGGAGAAGATTTCGTCGGTATTAGTGGGAGCAGTCTTTTGAGTCAAAAGACTTACTACAGGAACGAGAATCAGTCCGCCCGCCATTGCAAATACGCCCGAGAAGAGGGAATTGCGGAATACAAAAGAGAGAACCGGAATGTTCGCAACGCTGAACACATTCATCGAAATGAGCAACTGAACGAGTTCAAGTCCCACACCAAACACAAAGGATGCAACAACGCCTGCCTTGGTGGTCTTTTTCCAGTAGAGACCGTAGAGGAAAGGCGCGAGGAACGCACCTGCAAGTGCACCCCACGATACACCCATCATTTGCGCGATGAGCATATTCTTGTTTTTGTATTGCATAATGGCAATCACTGCGGAAATGACGATAAATACAACGATGAAAGCACGAATGATAAGCATTTGCTTTTTGTCATTCAGGGGTTTTTTCTTCTCACAAAGGGGAGCGATGAAGTCAAGGGTTACGGTAGAACTGCTTGTCAATACAAGCGAGGAGAGCGTCGACATCGAAGCAGAAAGCACCAAAACAATAACGATTGCAATGATGATGTCGGGGAGGGTTTTCAGCATTGTGGGAATGATGGCATCAAAGTCACCCATAGACACAGCGTCGCCTACGTCATACAAACGTCCAAAGCCGCCGAGGAAGTAGCATCCGCCCGCAACAATTACGGCAAACACAGTGGAAATAATCGTACCTTTCTTAATGGCATTCTCATCTTTGATGGCATAAAACTTGCCAACCATTTGAGGAAGTCCCCAAGTGCCAAGAGAGGTCAAAAGAACCACAAAGAGCAAGAATACAGGGTCAGCACCAAAGAAAGAAGCATACTCCCAACCACCGTTCTCACCGGTAGCGAGTGTTTCAAGGGCAGTACTGAGACCGCCATTGGCGTGTAAAACAGATGCGATAACGGCAATAATACCGCCAAGCATAATAAGACCTTGAATAAAATCGTTGATTGCCGTTGCCACATAGCCGCCAATCAAAACGTAAACACCCGTCAGTGCCGCCATTACAATGACGCAAACCGAGTAGTCGATGCCCTCGTATGCCATCGAGAACAGACGAGAGAGTCCGTTGTAAAGAGATGCGGTGTAGGGAATGAGAAAGATAAAGGTAATGCAAGATGCCGCAATTTTCAATCCTTGAGAACCAAAACGGTTACCGAAGAAGTCGGGCATTGTCTTGGAGCCGAGATGCTGTGTCATAACGCGTGTGCGACGACCGAGCACAACCCAAGCAAGGAGAGAACCGATAAATGCATTGCCCAGCCCTATCCAAGTGGAGGCAATACCAAAGTTCCAACCAAACTGACCGGCATAACCAACAAAAATGACGGCAGAGAAGTAGGATGTGCCAAAAGCAAACGCTGTGAGCCAAGGGCCTATTGAGCGACCGCCAAGCACAAAGCCGCCCACGTTTGTGGAGTGCTTACGGCAATAAATGCCAATGCCAATCATAATTGCAAAAAATACAACCAGCATTGATGAAATCAGTAAAGTGTTCATAGTGTTTCTCCTTTTTGTTTTTATTGCATTCTCAAGGCAACTATATTCTGCCTCCCCTTGCACAGGGGAGGTGGCACGCAAAGCGTGGCGGCAGGGTTGCGAGAAAACAAAAAAGTCCTCCAAGTCAAAGACTCGGAGGACGAAAATACTTTCGTGTTACCACCTCTGTTTGCCTGATTCTCACAAATCAGACCTCGTCGGGTACCATCATACCCTATGCCCATAACGGAGCAACCCGTTGCAACTTACTTGCCGAGATTTTCGACTTTCGATGCAAAGCTCGCGGAGTGTAATTCCCAGAAGTTTCTGCCTCTGCCTTTCACCAAACGGCAGTTCTCTGTGCGCACAAAACCCTCGGTACTCAAGTTCCGGTCATTGCCTTTTTGTATTATGCACTTATTATACCACTTTTTTCGCGCTTGTCAAGCCCTTTTTTGAATTTTTATTCAAATTTTCTTGCAAAAATAAGAAAAAAACGGTTTTGATTTCACTAACATCGTGGAGTCGGTGGGGTCTCGGTGGGTCTCGCTGTGGCTCGGTCACGCTCGTGTTCTGACAGTCCACCGGACTGTCATTCATTACACTCGCGCCGCTTTGCTACCCACCGGCTCGCGAGAGCTTTCTGCCGTCCGTATGCAAACAAACGAGTTCCGTCAGTAAAACTACCGCTCAGCGCACAAACATCCCCATTTTTGCAAACAAAAAAACTTCCTTTGAGGGAAGTTTTTGAAGGGGAGTGGGGGAACTTTTTTCAAAAAGTTCCCCCACAAATATCCTATATCTTATTTCTTCAAATTTGCTTCAAGAGCAGCGAGTTCCTCGTAGAGCTCTGCGGGAACGCGATCGCCAACCTGCTTGTAGAACGCCTTGATTGCCTCAACGTCCTCGAGCCAGCTTTCGGTATCGATGGTGAGCAGCTCACGGATGGTGTCGATGGTAACGTCCTCGAGACCTTCAATGTTGATGTCCTCAGCCTTAGGAACAAAGCCGATAGGAGTTTCAACAGCGTCAACCTTACCGTCGCAACGGTCGAGAATCCACATCAAAACTCTCATGTTGTCGCCAAAGCCGGGCCAAATGAAGTGACCTTCAGCGTCGGTACGGAACCAGTTAACGTGGAAAATCTTAGGAGCGTTGGGAATCATCTTGCCCATGTTGAGCCAGTGTTGGAAGTAGTCGCCCATATCGTAGCCTACGAAGGGACGCATAGCCATGGGGTCACGACGAACTACGCCTACAGCACCTGCTGCAGCTGCAGTGGTCTCGGAAGCCATGATGGAACCAACGAAGGTACCGTTTTGCCAGTTGCGAGACTCGTAAACCAGGGGAGCGGTCTTAGCACGACGGCCGCCGAAGATGATAGCGGAGAGCGGAACGCCCTTGAGGCTATTGAACTCGGAGGAGATGCAAGGACAGTTGGTAGCCATTGCGGTAAAGCGAGAGTTGGGGTGAGCACCGGAGGTGTTAACCTTGTCTGCCTTATCGTACTTGGTGTAATCCCACTTTTCACCCTTCCAGTTGAGAGCGTTAACGGGAGGATTGTTGTCAAGACCTTCCCACCAAACAGTGTTGTCATCAAGGTTGTGGCAAACGTTTGTGAAGATGCAGTTCTTCTTGGTGGTCATAAGAGCATTGTAGTTGGAGTGCTCGTTGGTACCGGGAGCTACGCCGAAGAAGCCGTTTTCGGGGTTGATAGCATAAAGTCTGCCATCTTCGCCTACGCGGATCCAAGCGATGTCGTCGCCAACAGTCCAAACCTTGTAGCCTGCGTTCTTGTAGATTGCAGGGGGAATGAGCATTGCAAGGTTGGTTTTGCCACAAGCAGAGGGGAATGCAGCAGAG
>JAZOMJ010000087.1:0-19679 GCA_045653865.1 Eubacteriales bacterium | reverse complement strand
GCTTGTTCTTGGTGTGTGAAAAACGGCTTAAACGGCAACGGTCACATCCCCCCCGAGCTTGGCGATGAAATCATCTACGCCCCCGGCTTGTTTGTTCACACACTCGGCGCGCTGACCGAAACAGGTGGCGGTGCTTCCCCCAACCCCTGTCTTACCAGTGAGGAAAATTATCAAAAGGTTATCAAAAACCTGCGCGCAATTTTGGAAAAAGACCCCACCGTTGATATCGTATCTGTTTCGCAAAACGACAACAACACCTACTGCACTTGCGAAGCTTGTGCCGCTGTAGATGCCGAAGAAGGCAGTCCTGCCGGATTGATGCTCCGCTTTGTAAACAGAGTGGCAGAAGAATTGGAAAAAGACTACCCCGATCTCATTATTGATACATTGGCTTACAACTACACCCAAGCCGCTCCCGGAAAAACGGTTCCGCGCCACAACGTTTGCGTGCGCGTTTGCTCCATTCGCGTTTGCTTTATGCACCCCATGACCGAGTGCAACGATGCAAAAGGCCCCAATAACGTTGATTGGACAAGAACCAGAACGTTTTTGTATGACTTGTTGCAGTGGGGCAAAATCTGTGACCGCATTTACGTTTGGGATTACACCACAAACTTTGCTTACTACATCGCCCCCTTCTCCAACTTCGGTGCCATTCGCGAGAATATGCTCCTCTACTACGAAAACGGCGTACGCGGAATGTATGAGCAGGGTAACAGTCAATCTGTTTCGGGTGAATTTGGCGAGCTTCGCGCATATCTCCTGGCAAAACTAATGTGGAACCCCTACATGTCCGAGGAAGAATATTATATGCACATGGACGAGTTCCTGCAGGCCTACTACGGTGAGGGCTGGGAAGGTATTCGCGCATTCATCGACCTGACAACCGAGCTTGTTGGAAATGAGGGAAGCTGCATCAACATCTATGAAGCTCCCCTGAACTCCATCACTGCCGAAGAATACCTCCAATACGAGGCGCAAATTGAAGCTTGGTGGAACACCGCAGAAGAACTTGCAGGTGACCGCCTTGAAGCTGTTAAGCGCTCCCGTTTGCAATGGCGTTACATTCAACTTTTGCTCCATCCCGACCAAGACGCATGTAACGAATTCATCAAAGATGTAGAATCTTACGGCATCCGCTGGGCGGAAAGCCCCAAGAATAACAGACCCCTTGACGAAATGTTCCCCAACCTGTACCCCGAAGGTGGAAATGCAGGTGGCAACGTCCAAGACGGTCAGGATCCTATGAATCCGCAATAAAAGCACTTGTGCAACAATGCAATAATACATCCTACACTCAAAAAGGAGGCAATCAAATGAGCATTACGCTAAAACAGGTTTCCATTATCACAGGCAATACCGAAACCGAAATTTATGCCAAAGAAGAATTGCAAAAATATTTGGAGAAGAAGGGCGTTGCCGTAATTGATGGCGGCTATCCCATCACCATTACCTACGATAATACCCTCTCTCGCAATGACGGATTCCGCGTCAGTGCCGACGAGAATGGCATGACCTTTGCAGGCGGCACCGAACACGCGGTTCTCTATAGCATTTATCAGTTTTTGGAACAATACGCAGGCGTTCGCTACTTCCTGCCGGGTCTTGAAAAAATTCCTGCAGGAGACATCACCTTCGACGAGGGTGTTCTCCTTGATTTTGCCCCCGTTTTTGAATCCCGTCAAATCAACTGGAACGCTGTTGCAAGAAGCGCCGAATGGTGCACCAAGCAAGGCATTAACAACTGCGGCGCTGATATGAGCGGCAAATTTGGCGGCCAGTGGAGCTATGGCGGTCTCTTTGTGCACACCCTTGGTATTTTGACCGAAACCGGCAAATGGGGCGATGCAAACCCCTGCCTTTGCGACCCCGAAAATCTCAAAAAGGCGATCAAAAACGTAAGAGCCGCTCTGGAAGCCAACCCCAACACCGATATCGTTTCTGTTTCGCAAAATGATAATAACACCTACTGTCAATGCGAAAAGTGCAAAGCCATTGACGAAGAAGAAGGCAGTCCCTCGGGTAATATGCTCCGTTTTGTCAATGCCGTCGCGGCTGATATTGCCGAGGATTATCCCCACGTAGTGGTCGATACCTTGGCTTACAACTACACGCAAAAAGCTCCCAAAATCACAAAGCCCCTGCCCAACGTTTGCATTCGTCTTTGCTCTATTCGTTGCTGCTTTATGCATCCCCTGACCAAGTGTCCCAACAAGAGTGTTTGGACAAGAACCCCCTCCTTGGTTCGCGACCTTGTTGAATGGGGTAAAATTTGCAATCGCATCTACATTTGGGACTACACCACAAACTTTAAGTTCTACGTTCCCACCTATGCAAACTTTGGCGCTCTGCGCGAAAATATGCGCTTCTACGTAGACAACCACGTGCGCGGAATGTTCCCGCAAGGTAACAGCCAATCCATCTCGGGTGAGTTTGGTGAGGTTCGCGCGTATCTCTTGGCAAAGCTGATGTGGAACCCCTACATGAGTGAAGAAGAATATTACACACACATGGATGAGTTCCTTGAAGCTTACTACGGCGAGGGTTGGACATACATTCGCAAATACATCGACAAGACCACCGAAATGGCTGCAGGCGGCTGTATGAACATTTACGAAAACCCCTTTACCGCCATTACGGGTGAACAGTATGCCGAAAATGAAGCGGACTTTGACGAGTTGTGGGCAAAGGCCGAAGAGCTTGCCGACGAGGAACGCAAAGAAAACGTTCGCCGCTCCGCTCTGCAATGGCAGTACCTCAAACTGATGCTCCACCCGAGTCTCGAGGGCTCCAAAAAGCTGCTCCATGACGTCAAGAGCCGCGACATCCTCTGGCTCGAGCGCAAATACGAGGTTGAGGACGCAACCGACCTCTCCCTCTCCCCCGACCATTGGTTTGATTACCGCTATTAAGCGTTGCGTAAAAAACGCAACGCATCGATATAAATCCGCTATCGCGGATTTATATCATATCGAGCTTGAGTGAAGCGAAAACATATCGAATTTGCCGCAAGGCAAAAGGGGAGCTGTCCGTTTGGACAGCTCCCCTTTTTTATTTTATTTTTTCTTATTTGTTTGCGTCCGCCCAAACGTGGAACTCTTCGTTGAGTACTACGCTTACGTTACCGTCCTTAAAGGACATTACGGTAATCATAGGTGCGGTTTCGCTGCAATGGATGTAGGTAATCATTCCCTTGCCATTATCGATCATATTGTAACCGTTGTAACCAAGGAACGTCTTATCCTTAATCGTGCCATCCAAAATGCCGCTGACAAATGCGTTCCAATCCTGTTGGCTAACACCTGCGGCATCGTCCTCGCGGTTGATAACAAAGGATGCTTGCTTGCCGTTGTAGCCCCATCCGCAAAGAACAGACCAACGTCCGCTTCTTACGTTCGGTTTTGCAACGCCCATGGGAAGGAATGCGAATTCGGGAGTGGAACCTTCGTAAATCACCTTCATATTCTTCCAAACGTGTCCCTCGTTAATTTGGGTGTTCAAGCCGTGGTGCGCAATTTGGATGATGTTGCTGTTGAATGCGATAACGTCATAGTTCTTAACCGCCTCGGTTGCGGGATACTCGCAGGAGTCACCCATACACATAAAGCCCTCTACACCGCCGCCGTAGGTTTTGAAGATGATGCCCGTATCGTTGTAATCGGGAATGGGCTTTGTGGGAGACCAAGTAATATCGGGGGTTTGAAGCATATCTACGGTTGCGTTGCCGAAGTAATACTTAATGCCCGAGTGAGGATTGATAATAACCGCTTCGGGGCAGCTGGTTTTGCAAAGCTCGTGGAATGCCGCCTCGCCTGCATAACCGGCACCTGTGGGTGCGATATCATCATTGGTGGGAAGTTGATATACAAAGTAGTTAACCGTTACTTGATCGCCATAAGAGGGGAAGAAGAATGCGGTAGCACCGTTGTGGTCGCCGTGACCGTGGGTGAAGAACCAAGCCTCGATGATGTACTTGCCGTTTTCATCCTTGGCAATATCCATCGCCTGGAGTGCCTTGAAGATGTTGTCGGCATTGCTTTGGTAGTAATAACCGCCGTCAATGATCATTGCGCGTCCGTTGGAGAGCTTGAAGAGATAGAAAATACCGATGTTGGGGTTGTTTTCGGTGGAAGCAATGTTGCCGATTTCCTTAACGTCAACACCGATTTGGGCAAGCAGAATCTCGCCCGTTCCCGTGGTTTCGTTGGGAGAAAGAACGTCAAGTGCGCCCTCTTGGATGATGTCGGTTACCACTCTGAGGTCACCCGAGTTGGGGAACCAATACAGAGTAACCAATACGTTGTCCTTGGTGAGCATAATGGTTTCAAATCTTGCGCCCTCAATCATATCAACGTCAACCAATTCAAAACCTTCTGCCTTGTATGCGTCAACAAAAATGGCGCTGTCCTTTACGTTGGTGTAAATCTCTTCGGTAGAATCAAAGGTGCTTTCAAAGGAATCGGTAAGCGTAGGCTCTGCCAACCAAGTGTAGAGTTTTTCATTTCTTTCAACAGTAACCGCACCGTTTGCAAAGGTGAATACGGTTACCATAGGATCGGTGTTGCTGGAAGCAATGTAGGTGGTAAGACCCTTGCCGTTATCAATCATGTTGATACCGTTGTAGCCGTAAAGCGTTGTCCAACTCGCAAGGTTGTGCTTGCTTACCATCAAGTTGGTTCCGTTTTCAACGTCCGAAATAAAGCTTTCGAATACTTCTGCATTGAAATACTTGGTGGAGAAAGGTGCGTTATCCTTGTTTACGATAAAGCTCATTTGATAACCGCTGTTACCGTAGGAGAAGAGTACTGCATAACGGCCGTTGCGGTTTGCCTTGAGGTCGGTGGAACCCAAGGGGAGAACAACGAGATTGCTCTCGGTTGCTTCATAAATCTGTTTTACGTTATCCCAACCAAAGCCGTATGCGCCCTCCTCGGTTGTCAAACCGTGGTGCGTGATTTGGAAGAGACCCGTCTTGTAAACGGATTCGTCAAAGAGCGAAAGAGATGTCTTTGCCGCCAAGTCACCGGAGTCGCCCATGCAGAGGAAGCCGGTCTCGCCGCCGCGAATAGCAAAGATTAAGCTGGTATCGTTGTAGTAAGTGATTTTGGTATCCAAATCCCACAAAACGTCGGGGGTGTAGAGAATGCTAATGGTTGCATTGCCAAAGTGATAATCCAAGCCTGTTTTGGGGTTGATGTAGTTTGCGTTGGGGTAGAGAGCCTTGCAAAGCTCATAGAATGCCTCTTCGCCTGCAACACCTGCACCAACCGCAGAAATACGCGCGTTGGAGGGAACTTGATACATAAAGTTGAGAACGTCTACCTTTTCGGCATAGGTATTTGCAAATGCGTGCAAAACACCGTTGTGGTCGCTGTGACCGTGTGTGAAGATCCACGCTTCGATAACGTATTGACCGTCAGCGTTTCTGGTAACGTTCAACTTGGAAAGCGTGTTGTAAATGTTTTCGGCACATCTATCATTGTTGCATCCGCCATCCACAACAATTGCGTTGCCGTTGGCAAGCTTTACAATGTAGCAAAGACCAATCATGGGGTTGTCGGTTTCGTTGACTCTTTCAACACCGATTTGAACAAAGGTCAATTCACCCGTGCCCGTGGTTTCGTTGGGAGTGAGTGCGGGCAGAATGTTTTCGTTGAGTGCTTCAAACAGAATACGAATTTCGTTTTCGGCAGACTTCCAATAGATGGTTACGAGTTCCATACCGTTGGTAAGAAGCAGGGTTTCAAGATTGGTAGCACCGTTTACCATGGTGGAATCCACAACTGTAAATCCGTTAGACGTAAATTGATTTACAATGCTTGCCTTGTTGGTGATGTTTGCAAGAACAACCTCTTGCACGCCAAAAGTGCTTTCAAAAATTTCGGCATTGGCATCGATCTTTACAATGATGTCTGCCGCATAGAACTCGGGCAGCTTGAGCCACTCGTCAAGTGTTTCGTTCTTCTTTACGGTGACCTCACCCTTTGCAAGTTGGAATACGGTTGCCATTTCAGTCTTGTCGGCACAAGAAATATAGGTAATCAAGCCGTTGTCGTTATCGATTACGTTAATGCCGTCATAACCGTAAAGCGACTTGAGTCCGCCATAACCCATCTGACCTGCCAAATTAGAGCCTGTCTCCTTATCGGCAATAAACTTGTTGAACAGTTCTTGACCGAAATATCCCGAGGAGGTGGGCGCGTCATTGGTGTTAACAACAAAGGACATCAATTGCTTGTTATAACCGGCTTTGAAAAGAATTTCCCAACGGTTGTTGCCGGTTTTCAAATCGTCGCCGGTGCGAGTGCCCAAAGCCAAAACGCCCGTGGTTGCACCGGTTGCTTGGAAGATCTTTTTGAGATTATCCCAAGCGGTGGAACCGTTGGAACCGGTGTTTTGACCGTGGTGAGGAATTTGCAAAATGCCGCACTCAAATGCTTTGGATTCGAACAAGTTCCAAGAACGTTCAGCCGCGAGTTCACCTGCATCGCCCATGCAAAGGAAGCCGGTGTCGCCTGCGTGAACATTGAAAATCAAACTGTTATCATAGTAGTGGAACAACTTTCTTTGCGTAGACCAAATAGCATCGGGGGTGTAGAGCATACTAATGGTAACATTGCCAAAGTAGTAGTTCAAGCCGGTGTGGGGGTTGATGTAGGTTGCGTTGGGGTAAGCGGTTTGACACAAGTTGTGGAAACTTTCCTCACTGGAAGCACCTACGCCAACATAGGAGATATCTTTGTTAACAGGCATTTGATAGAGGAAATAGTTGACCTCTGTTTTGTCTGCATAAAGAGTCGCAAAGTTTTCCAATACACCAACGTGGTCGCGTTGACGGTGGGTAAAGATCCAAGCTTCAATAATGAACTTGCCGTCAGTATTCTTTTCAATACTCAGCTTTTGCAACGCAACATAGATATTTTCGGCACACTCATCGTAGTTGTAACCACCATCGATGATGATTGCACGACCGTTGGAAAGTTTTAATACATAGCACATACCAATGGAGGGATTATCGTTAGACTTGCCTCTCTCAACGCCAATTTGAACCATTGTCAAAATGCCGTTGCCGGTTTGTGCGTTTTCTTTGAGAACAGAAAGAGTTTTTTTGTTAGCCTTTTCCCAAACCACGCGAACCTCGCTTAGCTCGGAGAAGCAATAAACGGTTACGAGTTCTTCGCCATTGGTCAAAAGGGTGGTTTCAAATTTTGCGCCATCCACCATATCGGCTTCTACACTCGTATAGCCCTCACTTGTAAATGCGCTCAAAACAGCACTATCGGAGGTTGCGCCCGAAAAAACAGCCTCTTGGCAACCAACGCTCGCAGCGAACGAAACAGTTGGATTGAGAGAAGCAACAATTTCAGCCGCGGTTTTGGCGGTGGGAACATTCTCTTCGCCACCTGCGGGTGTTGTTTCATCGGGTGTGGTTTCTGCAGGTGTGGTCTCTGCAGGTGTGGTCTCCGCGGGAGTGGTTGTTGTCGGTGTGAGCAGATTACAAGATGTAATCGACACCAGCATAACAATTGTCAGAAATAGTGCAAGAAATCTTTTCATTGTGATTCTTCCTTTCCGCTTACTTCCCCACTTTTGAGTAGGGTATGACTTATTATAGCATTCTATGCAAGGTTTGTCAATTCCTTTATTAAAAAAACGTAGTTTTTTTATCATCAAAAAAAAGAACCACAATCACTTTTGATTGAGGTTCTTTTCTATAGGTTATTAGGAAAACAGCTTTTTGAGGTCTGTATCCGCCAAAAAAACAGCGGCATAACTCATAGTCAGGTGGAACAGCGAGGTGTTCCACTTGGTGTCCTTGCCCCACCCCTCAAAGGTGGTGGTGGCACCCTCAGAGAGCATCCGTCGCCACGCACCGTCACACAGGAGTGCAGATGTTAAGCGCTCCTCTTCACCATCGCGTGCAAGACCCGAGAGAAGCGGAAACGTGCAAAACATAGAAAGCGATGCGATGCCGTGCGCATCGAACAGTTTTAGAATGCTTTGTCGGCATTCCTCATCGGGGAACAACCCGAACGCATAGGGAAAGACGTTGCCAACAAGGCTGACGTGGTCGCTTCCCTCACTATCGACAAACAAAGAACGCTCTTTTTTGTAGAACGTGTCATAAAAAGCCGCCAAAAGAGGGGCTTCATCGCGGTATCTTCCCTCGCCCAAAACAGATGCCATTTGGTTTGCTTGGCGCACCGCGTGAATGTAGTAAGCGTTGATGGAAATATGCGGCTTTTGGCAGACCTTGCCCTCGCGAATGTCGGCATCGTAATCGTGCTGAAAATTCTTGGGCCACTCCACCACGCACCATTTGTCGAGGTTGCAAAGAAGCCCCTCTTTTTCGTAATCGCGGCGATAGGCCTCCAAGAGAGAAACCACGCGCACGTAGTTGATTTTTAGGTAATTTTCATCGCCCGTGAGACGATAATGCCACAAAATGAGCGAGACCATAATGAGGGGATACTCGGCAATTTCTTGCATAAACGAGCAGTTCATGCAGGTGACAAGCGTATCGGTGATAAACGCGGAAGCAAAGGCATCGTCGATGAGCTTGCGCACCATGGAATCGTCACCCGTGAGGATGAAATTGGCAAGCGCCGTATAGCAACCGTCGCCAAGATAAAAGCCTTTTTCGCGCTCGGGGCAATCTTGAATCACCTCTTGCACGCCATGTTTTTGCGTGTGCAGGCAAAGCTCCCAAATGCGGCACAGGTCAGCGCTTTTGGCATATGCGGGACGCATTTTTGCCAACACATCAAAGGGATAATGCCGTGCGACAAGTACAACGCTTTGGACAACCACTCCCTCGGGGAGGGTCAACTGTGCATAACGGAACGCCTTGTAGTCGAATTGGTCGAGCACATCTCTCTCGCCCGAAAGAATCCAAGGCTCCTCATAGGTACAGTTGGCACGCAGAGAAAAGCGCAAAGAGCCATCCGCCTCCAACTCTTGCGCGCAACGAATGGTAATAACGTCGCCACTCTTTCCTTTTGCTGTGGCAACGAGATAGCCGACATAGTTCGCGCCAAAATCGAGGAACAACTTGCCATCTCTTTCCTCTGTTCTCGTGGGCAAAACGCGCTCAAAGACGAGCGATTTGCTTGCTTGCTCGCACAAAATATGGTCACTAAATGCACACAGGTGTGCGTTTTTCCAGTACGCATCGTCAAAATCGGGGCTCTCAAAACCGACCTCGCGTGCGCGGCTATCGTATTCTTCGAGGAACTGTGTTTGGTATCCCGTAACCCCGACCTCACGATAGGCGGTGTGCTTGTGGGTGAGAAAATCCTCGCCCGATGCCACAACCGTTTTGCCGTCGACAACCAAATCGCAAATCATGCCGTGGCGATGGTCACCGCTCTGCCACACGCGATTGATGAGCCCTTGATAGAGCGTGTGCACCGCAATGACGTTTTCGCCCTTTTGCAAAAAAGCGGAAATATCAATCACGTTGTAGTTGTAGCGAAAATGATAGGAGGGTGCCGGACCCTGCCCTGCAAACTTGCCGTTGACGTAAAGCTTGTAGTAATCGTCGGCAGAAATATAGATTTTTGCCTTGCTAAAATCCTCTTGCAGCGAAAACCGCTTGCGAAAGAGGATGTGCAAATTGCGATGCTCACGGCAATCGAGCTCTACTCGCTCCAACTGCCGAAAGAAGACGTTTCGCGGTTTTACAGATGCCATTTCGGCATCGCTTATCCATTTTCCAACAAACTCGTGTGCCATAGGCGGCATCCTTTCTGTAGTTGTTTTGATAATTTCATTCATCACCTCATCCGTCAAATATCGTTTGTGAGGTGATGCGGATAATATTATGTTTGCAGTTTGAATACAAACGTTCCGCTTGTGGCTTTTACTTTTGCTTCACCGTTGACGGTGTAACCGCGAGGCGCCACCACAAAACCGTTGGCTTCGGTGGGATATGTGAGTGTGAGTTCCACGGCATTCCCCACCCTTTTCCACGCGACGTCAACACGACCCGAGGGCGCCTTGTAATACGCCTTTGCGTGCTCCATATCCGTGGGAAATAGCGGACGTATGTCGATATTCTTGGCGTTTTGCAGATCGGGGTTGGGTCGAATGCCTGCAAAATATTCTATCATCAAAGCCGAAATGTCACCCCAGAAGTGGTGGTTGCAAGAGCCATATGGACGGCGAACGTTCTCGCCAAGCGTGGTTAGACCGTCGGCAATCATCACTCCGTACGAGGGTGCATCCGAGCGTGTAATCATCTTGATGGCGAGATCCTCATAGCCGCCCTCGCACAACACGCGGAAAATAACACGTCCGCCAAGCACGCCCACGCCCATGTGGTCATCCTTTTTGTGAATTTCCTCAAGCAGAACAGCAAGAGCTTTTTCTTTTTCCTCGTCGCTATCGCAAAGGCCGTAGAAAATCGCCATTGCCTGCACCGATTGTCGAGAGCTGATAAAACGCATCGTCTCCTTGTCCTCTAACAGATGCTCGCGAATAGCGGCGCGCATTTCCTTTGCGAACGCGCGGCACTCCTCTGCCGCTTGCGACATTGCCATGCGATCGTAGAGATATGCCGCCTTGATTGCAAGGTCATAAGAGATGGTGCTATCGGTAAACACAAGAGGGGTGGTGTATTCGGGGTAAGAGGGGCACCAGTCGCCAAGTCCGATTTCCAAAAGTCCGCGCTCGTCGAGACGGGTGGTCAAATAGCGGAAATAGCGCAGCATTGCATCCTTTGCCGCCTCTGCGACACGCAAATCATCGCGCAAAACGGCGCAAAAATAAGGCAAATAAATCAGCACGCTATCCCACGCAGGGCCGTTGCCCCAATGAAAGCCCCAACCGCTCGTGGGCACAATGCCGGGGAGCGCGCCATCCTTGTTCATGGCACGCACAATGCATTTTTCCCACATCAGGTAGTTATCTTCGGGCTCAAAATTGAGGAGCGTCTGCTCGGCAGAAAGCGCCGCATCCGCTGTCCATCCGTTCTTTTCGCGGTGCGGGCAATCGTTGGGAAAATGCTGGAAGTTGCCAAGCGTCGAGCGACGTGTCATTTGTTGCAGGGTGTTGAGCGTTTCATTCGAGCACAAAAAATCGCCTCTATCGCCAAGATCGGTGTTCATCACCACGCAGATGAGAAGTTCGGGCGTGGCTTGGCTTTCGTCAACGCCCTTGATAAACGCGTAGCGGAAGCCGTAATAGGTAAAGTGCGGCAAATACTCTTCAAGCCCCTCACCGCGGCAGGTGTACTCGGTGTGTTGAATGTAGGGGAACAAATGCATCAAATGCGGACGCTCGAAAATGATGTTTCGGATAGACAGTTTGCCATCTTCAAGCAATTCGGCGTGGTCGATGGTGATATGCTGACCCGCTTGCCCTTGGATGGAAAGCCTTGTAAGACCAACCACATTGACGCCAAAATCATAGAGGTAGCCACCATCGACGGGGGTAATAGAGACCGCTTTGCGTTCCTCTGTTGCAATGATGGGGCGATTGTCGCACAAAATTGCATCGCCTTGGTTGGTGGAACGGTGAATGGAGGGCACCCAATCAGAAAGGTCGCAACCGGGCAAATTCCATCCCAAAATCTCTTTGTTGGCATCGTATTTTTCACCATAGCGGAGATCATCAAACACAATGGGAGAGGGGTGACAAAGCAGGTTTTCGTCGGCTTCTATCACCGTTTTTGCACCACGTGTGGTCATTTCGAGGGCAAATGCGACTTTGGGAGCAGACAAAAAAGAGGCTTTGTCAAAATCCCAAACAAATCCGCCAAAGGCGTTTTGCATACCGTTGCCAAGCATGAAGCCGAGCACGTTTTTGCCCTCAACCAAGAGGTTTGTGACATCGTACGTATCGTAAGGAAGCACCTCTTCCGGATTGACGATGTAGGGCGAAAGATGCCCACGGGTAATCTTTTTGCCGTTGACGTAGAGCTCGTAAAAGCCGAGTGCACAAACGGTCAGCTCCGCTTTTTCGGGCAAAGCCGAAAGACAAAAATCGCGGCGCATATAGGGCGCCGCGACCCAATCGTTCAAGGTGCAGGTCTTGCGACCAAAGGATCTAAATTTTTGAGAGAATAGCATTGTGGAAAGCCTCCTTTGTTCTTTGTTTTATTATAGCACAAACCACCACCGCTTGTCAATCTTATTTTGCAAAGAGGATAAAACGGTGGAGCGAAGAGTGAAAGACTCCCTTGCAGGGGATGACATCCTCGACATCCCGTGGTGGCTCGCGAGAACCACTACAAGGGGCTCTTTCACTCTGCATTCTGCACTCATCACTCTGCACTCTATCCGCTTGTCGGAGGGTATTCACACAACAAAAATCCCTTGAGGGGTTCTCAAGGGATTTTCGGCTTATTTTTGATCACACGTTGTGAGTTTTACAACGCCACGCGCCATAGGGTCATCCCAAATCTGCTCGCCGCAGGCAGGCAAAGTGATGCTGCCCGAACGCGGATTTTTGATGCTGATGACAGGAGTTGTCAGAGTCGCTTCGACCTCACTTTTTTCAAAACAGAGGTCGGCATCCAGCATTCTGCAACCAACGAGTTTGAGCCCCTTGCAATAGCAAAGCGGCTGGGTGCCAATGATTGTGCAGTTGATAAACGTCACGTTCTCGCAATACCAACCAAGGTATTCCCCTTTGACTGTGCAGTTGCGCAGAAGCACGTTTTTTGCGTGCCAAAGTGCATCTTTGGTGTCAAAGTTGCAGTCCTCAAAGGTAGCGTTTGTGATGTATTGGAAAGAATATTTGCCCGTGAGCTTGACGTTTTCAAACTTCAAATCCTTGGAGCGCATCATAAAATATTCGCCTTGGGCAGATGTATTGCGCATTTGAACGTTTTGCACCATCCAACCAAACTCGGCAGAAATGATGTCGCTGTTGCAAATGGTGACGTCTGTGCACTCGCGAAGCGCCTTTGTTCCGTGAAGCTTGCTGTTCAAAATTTGAATGCTTTGGCTATACCAAAGAGGCGCGCGGCAAAGAGACGTCATTTCGCATTGCTCGATTTTCGCACATACGTCATGCCAAAACGGATAGCGCAGATTGAAATAGCAGTTCTCTACTTCAACGTTTCGGCACTCTTTAAAAGCGCTCTCGCCATCGGCAGGGCCATCGAATTTACAGTTTTTTACACAGGTATCCTCGCACCCGTAAAACGCGCGCTCGGCATCAAACACTTGATTTTCGATTACTTTCATTCTTGTTTCACTTTCTGATAAAATCTTGTTTCTTACCATATTATATCACATTTTGTCGAGAAAATCAATAGGAGAGGGAGAAAAGTGCAGAGTGCAGAGTGCAAAGTGCGGAGTTGATTGTAGGGATCGGCGTCCTCGACAGTCCATATTTCATTTCAACAACTCTCTTAGCACGTGGGGGCTTGGGGGTCTCCCTGCAACATATCGCAACCACTGTAAATCAACTCTCTTATTTTGTAGGGTCTCGGTGGCCCCTACAAAATAGCGATAGCAAAAGCACACCACAAGGGTGTGCGCCAACCGTCTGTCCGTAAACGAAGGAATTTATTTAGATTTTTTTGTGCGTGTGCTTTTTGAAGGGGGTGCAGGGGGAAACTTTTTCGCGAAAAAGTTTCCCCCTGCAATCTCTTATTCAATTACTGATTTCTTTCCAAAAATTCTCGCATACTTTTCAGCCGGGAATTTGAAGCGGCGATCGTAGGTGAGAAGTCCATTTTGTTCTTGCGCAACGTCGGTGAGCTGGGTGTAGCAGAAGCCAAAGAAATGCTCGTTTTCGAGGATGGCATCGGTCAAACCTTCGAGGCGAGCGAAGAATTCATCCTCACTCAAAACCGAGGCACCGTATCCCCAACCTGCGTTGTCTTCATCCATTACCCAACGAATTCCACCGTATTCGCTCATAAACACGGGCAGTTCGGTTTTGTAAACCTGGCGGTGAGAATTCAATCTGTAAAGCTGATCGCGCGCGATTCCCTTGTCCATTTCGGCATAATAGGACTTGAAGGTTTCGGGATCTTGCTCGTAATCGTGCACGTCGTGAACGTCGGTGCGCGTTGTGGGGAAAGATCCACTCGATGCAACCACGGGACGAGTGGGATCGAGCGCCTTGGTAATATCATAGATGGTATCGATCAGCGCGATGCTTTGAGGATGTCCGTTTTGATCCCAGGTCTCGTTGAAAGGACACCAACCAATGACCGACGGGTGAGAGAAATCGCGTTCCATTTCTTCCATCCACTCGGGCAAAATGTACTCGATGTTGGCAAAAACGGTGTGGTCGAAGCCCCAGTTGCCTGCCTCTGCCCAAACCATGTAGCCGAGCTTATCGGCATGGTAGAGGAAACGCGGCTCGAACACTTTTTGGTGCAAACGCGCACCGTTAAAACCGCAAGCCATCGATGCTTCAATATCGAATTTGAGTGCTTCGTCCGTGGGAGCCGTGATAACGCCCTCGGGGTTGAAGCCCTGGTCGAGAACAAAACGTCCAAACACAGTCTTGCCATTGATTTGCAAACCGTTCTCCTTGGTGAGTTTGACCTCGCGCAAGCCGAAGTAGCCGTTCATGACGTCCACTTTTTTGCCCGACGTCAGTTCGAAAACGAGGTCATAGAGGCGACCGTTGCCACACTCCCAAAGGTGTGCTTCGGCAAGAGAAATTTCAACAGTTGCTACATCCGACATCATTTTTGCACTTGCCGAACCCATCAATTTGCCATCAAAATAGGCTTTTACGCACAACGTGTCGCCAACTTTTGCACCTGCAGTCTTGGTTTCAATCACCACAGCAGGGGCGGAAATGTTGGGATACACTTTGTAAGAAAGAACGTGTGCCGCCTCGACCGCCTCAAGCCAAACGGTTTGCCAAATGCCCGTGGTGCGCGTGTAGAAGCAGCCGTAGGAGTTCAGCTTTGTGGATTGCTTGCCTGCAAATTGCTTGCCCGAAAGAATGTCATCCTCGGCATAAACGGTGATGTAGTTACCATTTTCGCAAAGAAAATCGGTAATATCGTAAGCAAAAGAGGTATAGCCGCCCTTGTGAGGAAGCCCTACCGACTTGCCGTTGACGAATACGCGGGTGGTGTGGTCGCTTGCATCGATGTGCAAAATGATGCGCTTTCCCACCCACGCGGAGGGGATTTCCACACCGCGACGGTACCAAACCGCGTTCATAAAATCGGTGTGTCCAACACCCGAAAGGATTGTTTCGGGCGAGAACGGAACGGTGATTTTTCCATCAAGGCTGTCTCTCAAAAAGAATTTCTTTTCAAGACCCACCTTGGCGTTATCAATTTCAAAATCCCATACGCCATTGAGATTGAGCCAATCTTGGCGCAATCTGTCAGGACGGGGATGCTCACATCTTGCAATGTTGCTCATAGTTTTTCTCCTTTGCAGTTGCAAATGATTCTTGCGTTTATTATAACACAAATCACAGTACGTGTCAATACAGGCGCAACTTTTCACAAAAAGAAAGTTGCTTTTGTTTCAACAACATTCGCTGAAAATATAAAAAGTTACAGCCAACCCTTCCGTCGCGCTTTGCGCGCCACCTCCCCTTGCACAGGGGAGGCTTTCTAATAGTTGCAAGTTGTACTTTCGTATGCTGGATTTTTTTAATATGTAATCAGAAAACAAGAAAAATCATTAGTTTTGGTAGTTGAAGTTTGAACGTTTTGCGCACGTCGCAAATGCCTCCCCTGTGCAGAAGGGAAGGCGTAAGCACCCCGCAATTGCAAGCAATTGCTTCGGTGGCATTTTCGCAAGAAAATGACGGAAGGGTTGGTTTTGATTTTTTATTGATATTAGTATTGACTTTTTCCCTTATTTATGGTAACATGGTAGTATAAAAACAACCTCAAAAGGAGCAACCGTATGAAGATTTTTACATCCGTTCCGTCGGAAAACCTTTATTTTCAAGAAACAACCGTTGAAGAAGGCAACGTGCGCGCAGGAACCGAAATGGGCATCATCAACGTGTTTGACGAGTTTGAATATCAAAGCGTTGTTGGCTTTGGCGGCGCCTTCACCGAGTCGGCGGCTTACAATTACGCGCAACTCACCGACGAGCAGAAAAAGCTCTTTTTGGAGCGTTACTTCTCTCGCGAGAACGGCATCGGCTACAACTTTGGCAGAACGCACATCAACTCCTGCGACTTCTCGCTTGACGTTTATTCCTATATTGAGAGCGGCGACAAGGAGCTGAAAACCTTCTCGCTTGAGCGCGACCGCAAATACATCATTCCTTTTATCAAGGATGCGATGCAGTATTGCCAAGACGAACTCATCCTGTTCGCGTCCCCTTGGAGCCCCCCTGCGTTTATGAAGGATAACGAAAGCGTCTTCCGCGGCGGTTCTCTCAAGGAAGAATACAAGGAGTGCTGGGCAAGATACTATGCAAAGTACATTAAGGCAATGGCAGAGGAAGGCATCACCATTTCCGCCATTTCCATTCAAAATGAGCCCCTCGCTCGCCAATCTTGGGAGAGCTGCTATTACTCCCCCGACGATGAGCGCGAATTCATTGAAAAATATCTCTCCCCCGTTCTTGACAACGAAGGTCTCTCCGATATCAAGATCATCATTTGGGATCACAACAAAGAACGCGTTTACGACCGTACCAAGAAGATTTTCTCTTCCAAAGCCGTAGAGGATCGCGTTTGGGCGGTTGGTCACCACTGGTATTCGGGCAACCACTTTGAAGGCATGAGACTTGTGCACGAAAAGTTCGGCAAGGTTTTGCTTAGCACCGAAAACTGCGGCTCCATTAACGAGGACCCCATCGCGCTTGCCGAAAGATACGGCAAAGAGCTTGTTGGCGACTTTAACAACTTTACCGCAGGTCTTTGCGACTGGAACTTGCTACTCAGCGAAAAAGGCGGACCTTTCCACAACCGTTCTGCAGGAACCACCGCAGTTGCAGGCATCGTATTTGAAGACAAGGCGGCAGGTTGCCACGCGCCCATTCTCTACAACACCGAAACCCGAGAGCTTGTTTTCACTCCTATTTACTACTACATCGGTCACTTCTCCAAGTTTGTTCAACGCGGAGCCGTACGCATTGCCACCACAAAATATGCCGAAAACATCTACACGGTAGCATTTAAGAACCCCGACGGCAGCATCGTACTCGTGATGATGAGCACCTCTCACAGAGAGCTCCCCGCAGTTATCAGACACAACGACGTTTGCACCAAGCTCACCATGCAACCGCATTCGATGATGACGGTTATTCTCTAAACCTTAAAACTTTTTGCATAAAGAACACCCCACGGTTTTGTAGCCGTGGGGTGTTGGTTGTATTAGTTTTCTGCCATTACGTAATTGGGGAGAATAACAACAGTTTCGCCTACGTTGTCAACGCTTGAGTAAAGTTCGCCGTCTGCGTAAAGTTCCCATTTGACAAGTTGGTTGTCCTCATACCAAATTTCAACAGTGTTGCCTTCGCTTTCTTGGTAGAAGTAACTCTCGGTCTCCTCTCTGTATGTCAATCCATCAAAGAGGGCGCCAAGATCGTCCAAATACAAAATGCCTTGCACTGTCAATTGTGCTTCCCAATCTAAAGGTTCGCTTTCTTTAAAGCAATACCATGTTCCTGTTTGGTGAGGATCCATAATGGTATAAGTTTCATCACCAACGCTAAAACCATACTGTCTTGCAACATCGTCAACTCTATATTCATAGTGTCTGGTATCAAGGTCAACCAACGTGGTAAGTGTGTAAGATTCAAGAACTTCGCCGTTCATATCAAGCAGGCGTGCGCGACGTGTATAGGTAAAGTTTGTGGGATTAAAACCGGCGATGAATTCTTCCTTGGTTACAGTTGTTTTGGGTTGGTAAATTGTGTACTCGGGGAGAGTAACGGTGGTTGTGCCTGCGTTTTCGACAACATAAGAATAAGATTCTTCAACAAGAGTCATCTTTACCAGTTTGCCATTTTCAAAAGAAAATTCTACTTTTCCGTCATCTTCTTCATAAATGTAACTCTTGCTCGCCTCGTTATATTTCAAGTACTCAGCAAAATAGTCTTCGCTTATACCAACAAAATGGCTGATCGAAACGCTACCTTCAGGGCCACCTTCGGTTGCAATCCAAGCGCCTCCTTCTTCAGGTTGATAGAGCGTATAGAATTGCTCGCCAACTTTGGTGTAGTACATTTCAGAAACACCGTCTAACTTTGCTTCCATGGCATCTTCTGTAATCAAATAAACCGTTTCTCTAATGGCCGAATCTGTTGTAGTGATAGTGATGGTAAAGTTGCAAGAATTGATAGCCGCTACCCATTCTTCTTGGGTGATGGTGTATCTGGGAGGCTCTGCGGGAGTGGTTTCTTCGGGAGTAGTTTCAGCGGGGGTGGTGTATGACCCCATAGTTTCAAAACCTTCGAAACCAAAATTGCTCAGCAAATCCTCAATGTTGCAGGACGTAAGCAACAGTGTGGAGAGCAGCATTGCTGCTACAAGTGCGAGAGATAAAATCTTTTTCATGATTTTTTCCTTTCTTTTGTGCACGCAAAAGCGTGTTTTTGTTCCGATGATGTCTCATCTTTTATAGTATAGCACATTATTCGGGAAATGTCAAGAAAAAAAACACAGCTCGGGGGAGTGGGTTGGCGAAGCCAATCACGGCAACGCCGTGCATATCATCAAAGCGGAACGCCTTGGATATCATCAACATGAAGTGTTGTATATCATCGACATGAAGTGTTGTATAATTTCTACAGCATAACGCTCGCATTCAAAAACACCGCGGTTTGTGTTCTTATCCCCCCTCGGCGGTGCGCGAGGGGGAAGAAAGACCGTGAGGTCTTTCAGGGGGAGTGGGCGGGGCGTTGGGGATTGGGTCAGCGCGAGGAAAAAGGACTCATAAAGTTCGAGCAGGACTTGAACCAGACGACAAGGCTCAAAGCAAAAGCTTTTCGCCGCGAATTTGCGACAAAGTCGCAAAGTTCGCCCCTGTTCGCGCTCTTCGAGCGCGCAGGGTGGAGGGTGTTCGAGTCCGGCAGGAGGAAAAAGCCAAAACAAAAGCCCCGAGGCAATGCCTCGAGGCTTTGTTTTGGCTCCTCCTGTTGGACTTGAACCAACGACACCCTGATTAACAGTCAGGTGCTCTACCGACTGAGCTAAGGAGGAATATTAAGAAAATTAAGGGAAACTTATTCAGTTTCCCTTGGATTGTGTCGGCTATGAGCTATTTTCCCGGGCCGTCGCCAGCCAAGTATTTTCACCACTGCAGCGCTTAACTTCCGTGTTCGGAATGGGAACGGGTGGACCCACTGCGTTAAAATAACCGACTTGCTCAAGCTCTCGCCTGAGCTATTGATTTGTGTCAGCGTTGAGCTATTTTCCCGGGCCGTCGCCAGCCAAGTATTTTCACCACTGCAGCGCTTAACTTCCGTGTTCGGAATGGGAACGGGTGGACCCACTGCGTTAAAAACACTGACTACTGTGGATTTTTCATCCACTTGGTGCACCTCCGGGGACTCGAACCCCGGACCCACTGATTAAGAGTCAGTTGCTCTACCAGCTGAGCTAGAGGTGCAAAACCTTCCGGTGTGCTATGATCTGTTTATGATCATAGAAAATCGAATAAAAGAATCTGATGTTGAGTTAAGCGAAACTCACAATTTAGTAGAATCTTGAACACGAAGTTCAAGCCCTCGGTCTATTAGTATCAGTCAGCTGAATGCATTACTGCACTTACACCTCT